>JAZDHM010000278.1:0-4277 GCA_043805935.1 Actinomycetota bacterium | reverse complement strand
CCGGCGTGAGGTTGTTGGCCTCCATCTGCGAAACGAGGGCGTCGTACACGCTCTGGACCTTCGTGTCGTCGAGGGTGGCGCTGAAGTCCACCTGCATCCCGTCGATGAGCGCTTGCTTGGCGATCAGGGCGAAGATGGTGGAGCGAAGCTCCTCGTCGACCGGGAGGGTGTCCTCCGCGTAGAGGCCGCCGATGTCGCCCTCGGTGATCACGGTTTCACCGACCCTGGCCACCTCCCGATTGGAGCCGGACGAGCAAGCGGACAACAGCACGAACGTGGCGGCGAGGAGGGCGACGGATCTGCGCAGGGGAGTCACTCCGAGTCGGGGGGCCACATTGTACGGATGAAGTCGGCCAAGCCGACCGTCGGGCGGGATCGGGGAAGCGGGACGTACAGAGAACGGTCCCGAACGACGGACTTCGGGGCGATCCGCTGCACCCGGACCTCCTGGGAGGTGACCAGCGAAACCGGGGCCAGGCGCACCTCGTGGCGCATCGCCACGATCTCGGTGATGCCGACCCGCACCGCCTCGACCCGCAGACGAGCCACCTCGATGAGGGTCGTCGCCGCCTCCGGGAGCGGCCCGTAGCGGTCGACCCATTCGGCGACGACGTCGTCCACCGCCTCCGCGGTCGTGGCCGCCGCCAGCCGACGGTATGCCTCGAGGCGTGCATCCTGGTCGGGCACGTAGCCGTCGGGCAGGTGCGCTTCCACCGGCAGTTCGATCCGGACCGCGGGTAGCGCCCGCTCCCGCCCCTTGCCGGTCTCCAGCTCCTCCACCGCCTCCGCCACGAGCTCGACGTACAGGTCGAACCCCACCGCGCTGATGTGGCCCGACTGGACGTTGCCCAGCACGCTCCCCGCCCCCCTGATCTCGAGGTCGCGCATCGCCAATTGGAAACCCGACCCGAGGTCACCGAACTCGCCGATCGCCTCCAGGCGCCGGTACGCCTCCTCGGTGAGCCGCTCGTGCTCGGGATGGAACAGATACGCATAGGCGCGTTGCGTCGAGCGCCCCACCCTCCCCCGCAGCTGGTAGAGCTGGGCGAGGCCGAGGAGGTCGGCGCGCTCGACGATGAGGGTGTTCACCTGCGGCAGGTCGAGGCCCGACTCGATGATCGTGGTGGCCACCAGCACGTCGTGCTCGCCGTTCCAGAACTGCAGCATCACCTGCTCCAGCTGGCCCTCGCTCATCTGGCCGTGAGCGACGGCGTAGCGCGCCTCGGGAACCAGCGCCCGGAGCCGGGTGAGGGCATGATCGATCGACTGCACCCGGTTGTGAACGTAGAACACCTGCCCCTCCCGCAGCATCTCGCGACGGATCGCCGCCGATACGGTCTGGTCGTCGTAGGGGCCAACGAAGGTGACGATCGGATGGCGGTCTTCGGGCGGCGTCGCGATCCGGCTGACGCTGCGGATGCCGGTGAGTGCCATCTCCAGTGTGCGCGGAATCGGCGTGGCGGTGAGGGTCAGGACGTCCACCGAGGCACGCAGCGCCTTGATCTTGTCCTTGGCCCCGACCCCAAACCGCTGCTCCTCATCCACGACGAGCAGGCCGAGGTTGCGAAAGGCGACGTCCTCGCTGAGCAGGCGATGGGTGCCGATCACCACGTCGACCGACCCAGCCCCTACCCCGTCCACCACCGCCTTCTGCTGGCGGGTGGTGAGGAAGCGGCTGAGCATCTCGACCCGGATCGGGTAAGGGTCGAAACGCTCAGAAAAGGTCTGGAAGTGCTGCTGGGCGAGCAGGGTGGTCGGGACGAGCACCGCGGCCTGGCGTCCGTCCTGCACGGTCTTGAACGCAGCCCGGATCGCCACCTCGGTCTTGCCGAATCCGACGTCCCCGAACACGAGCCGATCCATTGGGGCCTCCGACTCCATGTCCGACTTCACGTCGGCGATGGCGGTCGCCTGGTCGGGCGTCTCCTCATAGAGGAAGGCCGCCTCCATCTCGCGCTGCCACGGGGTGTCGGACGGATAGGCGTGGCCCGAGGCACGTGCCCGCAGCCGGTGCAGCGCCACCACCTCCTCGGCGATGACCGCCACGGCCTTGCGGACCTTGGTGCGGGTCCGGTCCCAGTCGGCGCCACCCATGCGGCTGAGCCGGGGCGCCTCGCCGCCGGTGTACTTGCGCACCGCCGCCAACTGATCGGTCGGCACGTAGAGACGGTCCTGTCCGGCGTACGCGACCAGCAGGTAATCGCGCTCGACCCCACCCAGTCGCTGAGTGACCAGACCCTCAAAGCGGCCGATCCCGTGGCGGTGATGGACGACAAAGTCACCGGAGCGCAGGTCGCCGTATCCCGGCGCCGACGGAGCCGTCCCCACCCGGATGCGGCGGTGTACCCGGCGCCTCCCGGCGATCTCCTGCTCGCCGAGCACCGCTAGGCCGAGTTCGGGGGCGACGAACCCGCGGTGGATCCCGGAGTCGATCACCACCGACCCGGCACCCGCGGCCGCGGCCCGGCGCAGCCCGATGCCCTCCTCGGCGAGGCCGCGGGCCACTCGGTCGGCGGCCGCCTCGCCGTCCATCGCCACGACCACTATGAGCCCGGCTTCGATCAGCCGCCCGATCCCCGCCGCCACCGAGGCGGCATCACCGGGGGCGGCGTCCAGCCCGCGGATCGCCAGCGCATCCTCCCCGGGTCCACCCGCCACCGCCGGCGCCTCGACCATCCGATCGGCGGGGAGCGATCCCTCGAACGGGAGGAATAGCGCCGGGTGCTCGCCGGCGGGGGGCGCCCCCGCGCCCCAGGTGGGGGCGAGTGCCGCCGCCAGCTCGGCCTCCTCGCGCACCAGGTCGGCGGCCCGGTCTCGGGCGCGATAGGGCTCGAACACCACGACGATGGCCGACGCGCCCGCCTCGTCGATCGCGGCGCGGGCCGGGGCGAGCCACGGCAGCCACGACTCGATCCCGGGGAACGACACCCCTTCGGCGATCCGATCCCACGTGGAGGCCGCCCAGGGCTCGGCACCGAGTAAGGCGCGGGCGGTCTCGGCGAGCGCCCGGTCGGGGCGAACCTCCCTCGCCGGGTAGGCAACGACCGATGAGCGCTCGCCGCTGGAGCGCTGCGTCCCAATGTCGATGCCGGTGATCTCCTCCACCTGATCGCCCCAGAAGTCCACGCGGACCGCCTCGCGCCCCTGGGCCGGATACAGGTCGATGATCCCACCCCGCACCGCGTATTCGCCGCGCGACTCGACCCGGTCGGTGCGGTCGTACCCGGTGGCGCCGAGTGAGGCGACGAGCGTCCCGAAGTCGAGGGTGTCGCCGGCGCGGACCACCTGGGGCTCCACCGGCGACGGAGACACCCGCTGGACTGCCGCCCGCACCGATGCCACCACGACCGTCCCGGGCGGGCCGGCGTACAGAGCGTGCCGGGCGGCGGCTCGGGAGGCCATGGTTCCGATCGTCGGAGACACATGCTCGAACGGCAGCGTCTCCCAGGCCGGTAGGAGGACGGCGTGCTCGGTGAACAGCTCCATATCGTCGGACAGCTCCTCGGCATCCCGCTCACCGGGGACCACCGCCAGCACCGGGCCCGGTGCCCGCGCCGCCAGCCCCGCCAAAAAGAAGGCGCGCAGAGGAGGCGGCACGACGAGATGGCCGGGTACCGGTGTCGTCGGCCGCGCGCGCCAACAGGCGACCAACGCTGCGAGCGGGGCCGTCACAGACAGGGAGAGTAGGTGCTTTCCGCCACCCGCTTCCCGCCACCCGCTTCCCGCTACCCGCTTCCCGTTACCCGCTACGAGCAAGAGGTCTTTTCGCGTCCCGAACCGGAGGAGTGTTCTTGCGGGTGGCGGGTAGCCAGCAGCGGGATTGGCCTCAGGCCAACCCCTCTCTCCGATACCACCCCACCGTCTCCGCCAGCCACACCTCGGGGGGTGTGTACCGCAGACCCAGCTCCCGTTCGGCTCGCGACCCGGCCACCGCATGCCCAGGGCGCAGGGTGCGAGCCACCTCGGGGCACAGCGGTACGTCCCTTCGGGCGATCCTCCCGAAGGCACCGCCGGCCACCGCCGCCACCGAGATCGCCCACCCGGGCAGGTACCGCACCCGGTGAGTGACTCCGGTGACGCGAGACAGTGTGGCCACTGCATCGGCGGTCGTGGTCGACCAGCCACTCACCAGGTACCGCTTCCCCGGCGTCCCGGCGCGTTCGGCCAGCAGGTGGGCTTCCACGGTGTCACCGATCGAGACCAGCGAGAACTGCGTCCGGATCGCGACACGGAGCCGCCCCCGCAGGTAGGCGATGAAGATTCGGGCAGTCCCGCCG
>JAZDHM010000277.1:0-12779 GCA_043805935.1 Actinomycetota bacterium | reverse complement strand
GACCGGCCGTCTGCGTCGCCACGGCCCTCACCGGGGGCACCGCCAGAGGGAGCGCCGTGAGCGCGATGAGGGTGAGCCGGGGAGTGAGATCGAAGGCGGCGAACGCCGCGATCAGGGCGAACGAGCCGAGCACCAGGGTGGTGTAGAGGACCCTGGTCGCCGTTCTTCCCAGCACGACGGCGAGGGTCCGCTTGTCGGAAGACCGGTCCGTGTCGATGTCGCGGACGTTGTTGGCGACCAGGATCGCGGTCACCAGGAAGCCCACCGGGACCGCCAGGAGCCACGCACTGGCCGGGGCAGTGGAGTCGTGGACGAACCGGCTACCGACCACCCCGGCGAGGCCGAAGAAGGCGAAGACGGAGACCTCGCCCAGCCCGTGGTATCCGTACGGCCACGGTCCACCGGAGTAGGCGAGCATCGCCAGGAGGGCGGCGACACCGACGGCGAGAATCTGCCAGTCCGAGATCCACGCCAGGTACGACCCTCCGGCACAGGCCAGCGCTACGACGGCCACTGTCCCCAGCCACACCTGTCGCGCCGACAACAGGCCGCCCGCCACGGCTCGGGGCGGGCCGATCCGGTCGGCCGTGTCGACACCCCGCGCATGGTCGGAGGCGTCGTTGGCGAAGTTGGCGGAGACGTTGATGAGGACCGCAGTCACCAGGGTCACCACGAAGGCATCCCAGCGGAACACGCCGTCCCCGACGGCGAGCCCGCTGCCGACCAGGACCGGGGCGACCGAAGCGAGCAGGGTCGCCGGTCGGGCGGCGACCAGCCAGGCTCTCACGGGAGGCGGGGGAACTTCCCGAAGTCGGGTGGCCGCTTCTCGTTGAAGGCGTCCCGGCCCTCTTGCGCCTCCGCAGACATGTAGAAGAGGAGGGTGGCGTCACCGGCGAGCTGCTGCTGGCCCGAGAGCCCGTCTCCGGCGGCGTTGATCGCCGCCTTCATCATGCGGACGGCGAGCGGCGACTTCTCCAGGATCTCCCGAGCCCACTGCACGGTCGTCGCCTCGAGAGCGGCCAGGGGCACGACCGCGTTGACCATGCCCATCTGGAACGCCTCGGCCGCCGAGTACTGGCGGCAGAGGTACCAAATCTCTCGCGCTCGTTTGTCGCCGACCATCCGGGCGAGCAGGCCGGCGCCGTAGCCGCCGTCGAACGATCCCACCTTCGGCCCGGTCTGTCCGAAGACGGCGTTGTCGGCGGCGATGGTGAGGTCGCAGACGAGGTGCAGGATGTGGCCGCCCCCGATGGCGAACCCGGCCACCATGGCGATGATCGGCTTGGGGAGCCGCCGCATCTGCACCTGCAGGTCGAGGACGTTGAGCCGCGGGGTCCCCATCGGGTCGAGGTATCCGGCGTCACCCCGGATCCTCTGGTCTCCCCCCGAGCAGAACGCCTGGTCGCCCTCCCCGGTGAGGATGATCACCCCGATGGCAGCGTCGTTGCGGGCCCTCTCGAAGGCGTCGCTCAGCTCGAAGAGCGTCGTCGGCCGGAAGGCGTTGCGCACCTCAGGACGATCGATGGTGACCTTGGCGATGCCGGGGATGGTCTCGTACCGGATGTCGGTGTAGTCGCCGTCTGCGGTCCAGTCGAAAGACATGGGGTGACGTTACCTGGTACCCGTTTCCCGTTTCCCGTTGCCCGTTGCTTGCTGACTCACCGGACGCCTTTGCTTTACCCTCCCGCCCATGGACTGGCTCTCCTCCGCCGCCGCCCGACGCCCCGAGGCGCCCGCCCTGGTCGTCGGCGATCGGGTGATCTCGTTCCGAGAGCTGGATCGCGCCGCCGACGCGGTGGCGGCGATCATCGCCGGCAGCGGGATCACCGCGGAAGCAGTGGCGTTCTGGGGGGTGAGAGATGCGTCGACCGTCGCCGCCCTCTGGGGCATCCCCCGCGCCGGGGCGACCGCGGTGCCAATCGACCCGCGGCTTCCCCCCGCCGAGGCGATGCAACTGACGCGTGATGCCGGGGTGAAGGGGCTGTGGGCCCTTCCGGATGGGGGGATCGACCGCCTGATGGCCCGGGGTGGATCGGCAGGGCATCCGGGCTGGGGCCCTCCGCATCCGGGTGCTCGCTTCATCGTGTTCACCTCGGGAAGCGAGGGGTCGCACAAGGGGGTGGTGATCAGTGGCGGCAACATCGCAGCGTCGGTCGGGGCCTCGCGGCTCCGCCTGGGGAACGGGACCGACGACTCGTGGTTGTGCGTCCTCCCCCTCTTCCATGTCGGAGGCCTGTCCATCTGCTGGCGCCAGGCCGAGGCCACGGCGCCGATCGTGCTCGAGGCCGAGTTCGATGCAGGGCGCACCGCAGCCCTCCTTCCGGAGGTCGCCTACGCCTCGCTCGTCCCGACCATGTTCCGGCGGGTGCTCGATGCGGGTGCCGCCGCCGGGACGGTCCTCGTCGGCGGAGGCCCGGCCGATCCGGGCATGCTCCGTCGGGCACTGGTCGCAGGGGTCACCCCCCTGCAGACCTACGGCATGACCGAAACCACGTCCCAGGTGTGCACCGTCGATCCCGGCGAGGTCGAGGACGAGCTCGGCACGGCCGGCAGGCCGGTGGCCGGCGCCGAGGTCCGCATCACGCGGCAGGGGGCGATGGTCGAGGCGGGCACGGAGGGGCGCATCGAGGTGCGCGGGCCGATGGTGTCGTCCGGGTATCTCGGCGAAGCCGCGCGGCCCGCGGACGCCTGGTTCCTCACCGGAGACCTCGGGACGATCGATGCTCGCGGCCGGTTGATGGTGAGCGGCAGGGCGGACTCGCTCATCGTGACCGGAGGAGAGAAGGTCCACCCGGTCATCGTGGAGCGGGTCCTGAGGGGCCATCCCGGCGTCGTCGACGCCAAGGTGTTCGGAGTGCCCGATCCGGAGTGGGGGAGGCGGGTCGTCGCCGAGGTCGTCCTCGACGGCGTGACGGCCGCCCAGATGGAGGAGTGGGTGCGCGATCGGCTGCCGCCGGCCGCGGTACCGAAGGAGTGGCGGCTGGTACCCCGGGTGGCCGGGAAGCTGGACTAGACCGCCGGGCCTATTCGCTCAAGTTCTAGCGGTCGATCGAGTCGACGGAGATCTCGAACGTGAGCGCCTTCCCGGCGAGGGCGTGGTTGGCGTCGACGGTGATCGTGTCAGTGCCGATCGCCACGACCACGACCGTGGCGCCGTTGGAGAGCGGGACGCGGTCACCCACCTCCAGGCTCGCGGGAGCGCCCTCAGCAGGGAGTTCGAAGACGTTGGCTTCGGAGCGCTCGCCGTAGGCGTCGGACGGCTCGATCCGCACCGTGAACGTGTCGCCGACCATGTGACCCCTGACCGCATCCTCGAATCCGGAGATCACTTGTCCGGCACCCAGCATGAACACCAGCGGTGCGCCGCCCATGTTCGTGTCGAACTGGGTGCCGTCGTCGAGTGTCCCCGTGTAGTGCACGCCAATCATGTCTCCATCCTGAGCGGGGCCAGTCACCCCGGACGTGGATGTGGCGGCGGAGTCACCTCCGCCGCCACACGCCGAGAGCAGGAGGGCCAGGGCGGCTGCTGCGGCACCCGGCCGGGACCTCATCGACGAGGCTTCGCCTCGTTGATGTTGAGCCGACGGCCCGAGAACTCGGCGCCGTTGAGCGCCTCGATCGCGACTCGAGCGGCCGCATCCGGCATCTCGACGAAGCCGAAGCCACGCGAGCGGCCGGTATCTCGGTCCATGATGACTGCTGCCGAGTCGACCTGGCCGTGCTGCGCAAACAGCGACTCCAGCTCGTCGGACGTGGTCGAGTAGGGCAGGTTCCCTACGTAGATGTTCATCGGGGTCCTTTCTCGAGTCCCCTGCCCGTCACCGTTGGCGGGCATTCGCCGGTGGGTTCCCGAGATCGTCAAGCGCTCGTATCACCGCACGCGGGCATCGCAGAGAATAGCGATGCCGAACGCGCGACAACCCAATCCCGGGCCGTGCCCTAGGGTCTGTCCGTCAGTCTCTCCCCGGAGGAAGAACCGTGTGTTTCGACGCTGATTCGAGCCCCCCGATAGCGCCGATCGGCGGCGCCTCGATCGACCAACGGCACCTCAGTCTGCAGGCAGCCGACGGCAACGAGTTCGCCGCCTTCGAGGCCAGGGGAGCCGGCGACGGAGGTGCCTCCGTGCTCGTGCTGCCCGATGTCCGGGGCCTGTATCGGTTCTACGAGGAACTGGCGGCACGGTTCGCCGAACGGGGCTTCGACGCCCTGGCGATCGACTACTTCGGGCGTACCGCAGGCATTGCTGCTCGCGGTGACGACTTCGACTACATGCCCCATGTCGGCGAGACCACGTTTGCGGGGGTCAAGGCCGACGCCGCTGCGGGCGTCGCCCACCTGCGATCCCTGCAGCCCGGCCGGCCGATCTTCACGGTCGGGTTCTGCTTCGGAGGCAGCAACTCGTGGCACCAGGCGTGCAACGGGCTGGGGTTGGCAGGAGCCATCGGGTTCTACGGCCATCCCAACCGGGTGTTCCCACAAGGGGCCACCCCCCTGGTCGAGCGCGCCGCGACCGGCGAGTTCGATGCGCCCATCCTCGGGCTCATGGGAGGAGCCGATCCGGGGATCCCGGCCGAGGAGGTGGAGCGCTTCCGGGAGGCGCTCACCGCCGCCGGCGTCGAGCACGAACTCGTCGTCTACCCCGGGGCGCCTCACTCGTTCTTCGACCGTAAGTTCGACGAGTACGGCGACGAGTCGGCCGACGCCTGGCGCCGTGTCCTCGCCTTCATCGAGGCCCGTACGGCCTGACGCAGGTCACTTCTCCCGCGAAGTGGCGGCGCACCTTCGGGAGCAGGCCCCGACCACCGGCGCCGAGGATTGTCCGGCTCCGTCCGTGGGCGTCAGGGTCGAACGGAGCTGCGCCGACGGGTCGACCCTGCGGAACCCGATCGCGCGTTCCCCGAGTCGAGGGTGAACTGAGGGCGGCTCAGCTCGCCTCGACGCCCCAACCTCGGGTCACCGGGTCCCCCGTATCATCGGCCGGTGTCCGAACGAGCAAACCAAGTAAAGACCGCCGTGCGGCGCACGTTCCGATCGATGCGGGTTCGCAACTTCCGCCTGTACTTCGTAGGACAACTCATCTCGACGATCGGGCTGTGGATGCAGCAGGTGGCCGAGGTGTGGCTGATCCTCAAGCTCACCGACAGCGCGGTGGCATTGGGGACGATCACCTTCACCCGCTTCGGCCCCATCCTCCTGTTCGGGTTGTGGGGCGGGGTGATCGCCGATCGGGTCGACAAGCGTCGGATGCTGGTGGTCACCCAGACCCTCCTCGGGCTCCTCGCCGGGACCCTCGCCCTGATCAGCGTGGCCGGGGAGATCACGGTGCCGATCCTGTACTCGTTCTCACTCGCCGCCGGGATCGTCAACGCATTGGACAACCCAACCAGGCGTGCCTTCGTACGCGAGATGGTGGCCATCGACGACGTGCCCAATGCCGTGAGCCTCAACTCGGCGGTGATGACGTCGGCGCGGGCGATCGGCCCCGCGATCTCGGGGTTGCTGCTGGCCGGTCCGGGGGCGACGATCGTGTTCGCGGTGAACGGCCTCAGTTACGCCGCCGTCATCATTGCCCTGCTGTTGATGCGCGCCGAAGCGCTGTACCGGACGCCGGCCGTCGCCAGGGCCCGGGGCCAGCTGGTCGAGGGCCTCCGGTACGTGTGGGGCAACCCGGCGGTCCGGCTCCCCATCGTGATGCTCGCCTGGATCGCCACGCTGGCCTTCAACCTCACCGTCCTGCTCGCCCTGTTCGCCGAGCAGACATTCCATTCCGGTCCAGGCGGGTTCGGCACGCTCGTGTCGATGTCTGCGGTGGGATCGCTCATCGGTGCCCTCATAACCGCGTCTCGGGTCAAGGTCACGGAGCGCTACATCATCATGTCCGCCTTCGTCCTCGGCGGCGTGACCCTCGTCGCCTCGGTGGCACCGACCCTCGACACGATGGCCGCACTCCTGATACCCGTCGGGATCGGGGGGATCGCGTTCGTGTCCGGGTCGCAGGCATTCGCCCAGGAGCGCACCGAACCCCGCATGCAGGGCCGGGTGATGTCGCTTTTTGCGGTCGTGTTCCTCGGCAGCACCCCGATCGGCGGCCTGATCGCCGGCGGGGTCGCCAACTGGCTCGGCGCCCGCGTCGCCTTCGGGATGGGTGGGGTGACCTGCCTGCTCACCGGAGCGTGGGCTCTCTGGGCCGTCGACAACCGCCGACGGGCTCCGGTCGCCGCCGAGCGGGGGGAGGCGGCCGTCCATGCGTGACACCGCGGCAGGTGCCTGGGGCCGCCCGACCGATGCCGGAGACCGGGAACCCGGCCGCGGCTCGGATCGTCCCAATGGCATCACATCCCAAAGGAGCGACTCACATGCGTCGGGTTCTGGTACTGGTCGCCGCGTCGGCTCTGACGCTGGCGGCCTGCGGAAGCGGCGATGGCGTGCTCGGTACCGGTGACGGATCGTCCACCGGCTCGGGCATCAACGTCACCGGCCAGGGGACGGTGACGGGCACACCCGACACCCTCACCCTCACGCTCGGGGTCTCGGTGCTGCGTTCGACGGTCGATCAGGCAACCGCAGACGCTGCCACCAAGGCCGCCGCCATCATCGCGGCCCTGAAGACCAAGGGCGTGGCGGAAGAGGACATCCAGACGGCCAACTACTCGATCTACCCCGAGTACGACTACAGCGGCAACACGCAGCATCTCACCGGGTATCGAGTGCAGAACGATCTCAAGGTGAAGATCCGTCACCTCGACGGGGCTGGTGCGGTGATCGACGCCGCTACCGCCGCCGGCGGCAACGATGCCGTGGTGAGCGGGCTCGCCTTCAGCATCGAGGACAACAGCGAGCTCCTGCAAGTGGCTCGGACCGCAGCGTGGAACGATGCCGAGGCCAAAGCCGAGCAGCTGGCGCAGCTGGCCGGAGTAACGCTGGGCAAGGCGTTCAGCATCACCGAGACCATCCAGTACCAGACGCCGCCGATCTACTACGAGCGGGCGGCAGCCGACTCGGCCGGGGAAACGACCCCGATCGAAGCGGGACAACAGGACGTGATCGTCACGGTGCAGGTGGTGTTCTCCATCGGCTGAGGTGAGGGCTTTGAGCGAGGGGGCCGTGATGACACGGCCCCCTCGCCGTTTCCACCGACAATCACCGATGCCGTCCTATCGTCGGCCAGGTGATCCGACGATCCCTGCTGTGGTTGGGGGTGCTGTTCACGATCTGTGCCGCCGGCACCACCGGGGTCTACCTGCTGTTCGTGAGGACGGCCGTGGGACAGCGTCTCGACATGGCTGCGCTCACCAGCACCGACGCCCTCCCGGGCACGGTCGTCGTCGACGCCTGGACGCTGCTCGACACGGTCGGCATCGCCACGCTTGCGGTGATCGCCTTGGTAATCGCCGGCCTGGCGGTGATGCGCGGTCGCTACGGGCTGGGGTTGATGGCGGCGGTGCTCGTCGCCGGCTCGAACCTCACCACCCAGGTGCTGAAGCGGTCGCTCCTCGACCGGCCGTTCCTCTTGCCCGGCGTTCCCATTCACCCCAACAGCTTCCCCAGCGGCCACGCCACGGTCGCCGCTTCACTGGCAGTCGCCGCGTTCCTGATCGTGCCGCATCGGCTGCGAGCACCGACCGCTCTCGCCGCCACCACGTTCGCCGCCGGGGTGGGCCTGGCGACGGTCGTGGCGGGTTGGCACCGTCCTAGCGACGTGATCGGGGCGTGGCTGGTGGTCGGAGCCTGGGCCGCAGCCGCGATCGCCGCGCTGCTCGTCGTGAGGGGGAGCACGGTCGCCCCCGAGCGCGATCGGTGGCGGGCGCGGGGCGAGGTGCTGTTGGCCGCCGGGGCGGTGACCGCCGTCGTGATGTTCGCCATCACGGCCGGGGCGTGGGTCTGGATCCGCCTCGGGCATCAGGAGAGCCTCGGGTGGGTGGCGAGGGGGATGGCTTTCATCGTGGCTGCGGCCGGGATCATCGGCACGAGCCTCGCAGTCGCCGGCGCTCTCGTCCTGGTCCTGCGTCGGCTTACCTTCGAGCCCGACGCCCCATGAGCCTGCCGGCCGCGGTCATGGTCGATTGGCTCTTGAGACCCTCGCCGTCGTCTGATACGCCGTGACGGTGGCAGGCGAACCTCACCCGCCATACCGCCCGTACGACGGTGTGACGCTTGTCGGGCCCTTCTGGACGCGGCGGCAGGTCGCCACGCGCCTCGGAATCCCCTCGGAGGACGTCCGCCGGCATCGGACCCTGCTCCGGATCGAGGGAAGGTTGTCGGTGGAGGAGGTATATCCGTCGTTCCAGTTCGACGAGGATCGGTCGATCCGCCGTGAGGTCGAGTTCCTCGCCCGCCTCCTGAAGCGGCGCGTCGCGGACGACGAGGCGTGCGACTGGCTGACCCGTCCCAACCGCGGCATCGGGTATCGAACACCGGTCGACTGGCTTGTGGAGGATGGTGACGTGGATCGCGTCATGCGCTCCCTACCGTCCCCGACGCGTTCGATCCCCGCAAAGGCGCTCGATGCCGTCGCCGACGGGGACGATGGCGGCGAGTGGCCGCCGAGCGTCACCCCCCGGCGAAGCGGCGCACGGCAATGGTCCCCGACCGCGGTCACGCACTAACGAAGGTCGGCGGCGTACAGTCTCGGTCGTCTCTCGATGGAGGGCGACCAATGGCGAACAAGGACAAGGGTGGCAAGTCGACCAAGAAGCAGGCTGCGCACACCCTCAAAGAGAAACGACAGGCCAAGAAGGAGAAGCGGACCAAGTCGTGATCCGCGAAACGGCGCCCCCGGGATGACCGGGGGCGCCGTCGCGTCGAGCGTCAGCCGCCGAGCGAGCCGATCACCTGGAACGTGCCGATGACCTCATCGGCGGCCGCGAGGTCCCGATCGGTCACCACCACGATTTCGACGAGGATGTCAAAGGACCCGTCGGGCGGTTGCGCAGCCACGACGATGAATGTGCTTCCCTCCGGGCCGCAGTTCACGTAGTAGTCGAACAGGCCGACGTAGAGGCCGTCGTCGTAGTCGTAGCGGTCGTCGTACGTGCAGTCCCCGAAGGACAGGTCGTCGAGCATCTGCTGCGGGGTCTGCCCGAGTGTGGCCGATGCGCCGATGAAGACGCCCGGAGTACCCCACCCGGCCTGCCACGCGGCGAGATCCGGTGCCGCCGAGAGCGCGGGGCCGAGGTCGTCTGCGCCGCGGTTCCACGGGACTCCCGAGATGTCGGACCACTCGGTGGGGACGCTCACCTGGATCAAGCCGCTGTCGTCCGTGAGCAGCGTGTATTCGGCGTATTCCGTGTCGCCCGGGGTGTCGGGCACGTCGTTGCCGAAGTCAGCGGCGAAGGAGGTCACGACCTCCAACAGGCGGCCGTTGAGCTGACCGTCGAGCACTTCCTGGGTGGCGGCGCGGTACACCTCGATGTCCAGGACGTCGTCGGCGGTGTGGCTACGCAGGATGTCGCAGTAGTCGGCCATCGTCCCGTCCATGCCGACCGGGAACTTCTCCAGCGAGACGATGAGGTCTCCGCCCTTCACGCCGGCGTTGTCCGCCGGTGACCCGGACTTGACCGAGTACACCCAGATCCCATTGAACCCGTCGATGCTCATCGCTTCGCCGTTCACCCCGATCGTCTCGAGGTCGGTGCCGGTCATGAGCTGTTCGACCGCCGGTCGGGCGACCCCGATCCCGATGGCGAACGACTGACCCACCTGGTTCCCGGCGTAGTTGACGGCGACCACCTGTCCGTCGGTCGTCACCAACGGCCCGCCCGAGTTCCCGGGCAGGGTGTCGGCGCTGTGCTCGATGACCGAGTCCACCGACGCCCACGAGGTCTCGCCGTCGACGTCGTCTTTGGAGACGATCCCGTCGAGCAGCGTGTACTCGGGGTCACCGAGCGGATACCCGGCGGCATAGATCTCCAGGCCGGTCGTGACCTGGCCGTCGTACCAGTCGAGGTATGGGAACCCGTCGCCGTTGATGTCGATCACCGCCAGGTCGGAGCACTCCGACACGGCCACGACGCGGGCGTTCTGGGGCCCGTCGTAGCCTTCGACGTACACCTGGAGCAGTGCGGCTCCGGTCACCACGTGATTGTTCGTGACCGCGAGACCGCTCGGGTCGATGATGAAGCCCGATCCGGCTCCGGCCACGGTGGCCTGTGTGCCGGTCCCGGGATCGATGAAGCTGCCCTCGGCCACGATCTGGACCACGGCTCCGCGCACCCCGTCGAGGGTGGCGATTGCGCCGGAACCGGGCGCCGAGGTGGTGGAGGAACCGGGCGTGGTGGTCGACCCGGCTGCGGTGGTCTCGCTCGCCGAGGTCGTCGTGGAGAGGATGCTCCCGTTGTCGTCGCCGCAGGCCGAGAGCAGCAGGAGCGCGACGAACACGGGGAGGAGTCGGAACCGAGTCATGGCATTCCTTTCGGCACCTGGGGCTGACGGTGCAGCCGACGGCCGCGCCAACCGTCCAGATCAGCCTCCCGGCTTGGCCGTGAGGGCCACACGGTGCCCATCTGGAGGGCCCGCGCCTCGCCAGGAGATCGCCCGAACCCACGATAGCGGTGGGCGTCGCCGACCCGGAGGCGGGTCTCGGGGTGGCGGCGATGGCCATCGGGTCGGTTTCCCGGCCGACTGGCGGTCTTGACATAACATGGGTAAGTTATCGACGATCAGTCATCGCGGGAACGAAGGGGAATGCGCTCATGGGCAGGCTGGGGAAGGGCATCGTCCGATTCCGGTGGGCGGTGCTGGTGGGAGCGGTGGGGTTCATGGCGGTCGCCGGCGCGGTGGGCGGGGGCGTGGCCAGGTCGCTCTCCAACGGCGGGTTCGCCGACCCGACCGCCGAGTCGACCATCGCCGCCGACACCCTCGCCGCCGAGTTCGACGTGCGCGACCCCCACGTCATCCTCATCGTCACCGCACCGGCCGGCTCGGTCGACGATCCCGCGATCACCGCCGAGGGGTTCGCCCTGACACGGCAACTCGCCGCCGAAGACGGGGTGACCGCGGCCTCGTCGTACTGGACGTTGGGCAGCCCCCCGCCCTTGCGCAGCTTCGGGGGCGATCGCGCACTCGTGTTCGCCTCGCTCGCAGGCGGTCAGGGCGACGTGCTGAGCCGGTCCGGTGAGCTGGCGGACGAGTACCGGGGGACCCGCGGAGTGGTCGAGGTGATCGTGGGCGGGATCGGCCCGTTGTTCGCCGAGGTCAAGGACACGGTCGAGGCCGACCTCAGCCGCGCCGAGTTCATCGCGTTCCCGATCACTGCGGCGCTCCTCGTCATCGTGTTTGGGTCCGTGGTCGCCGCTGCATTGCCGCTGGCGATTGGCGGGCTGGCGATCATCGGCGCTCTGCTGATCCTCCAGGTTCTCAGCGGGTTCACCGAGGTCTCTATCTTCGCCCTGAACCTGACCACGGCGATGGGACTCGGCCTCGCCATCGACTATTCCCTGTTCATCGTGTCGCGCTTCCGGGAAGAACTGGGGCGTGGCGCAGAGCCGGGGCCCGCGGTGGTGGCGACGGTGCGGACGGCGGGCCGGACCGTGCTCTTCTCCGCGGGGGCGGTGGCGGTGTCGCTGGCCGCGATGATCATCTTCAAGCTCCCCTTCCTGCGCTCGTTCGGGTACGCCGGAATCGCCGTCGTGGCGATGGCGGCGGTGGGGGCCGTCGTGGTGCTGCCCGCGCTGCTGGCCGTGATCGGACGAGGCGTCGATCGCCTCCGGGTGCGCAAGGTTCGTGTCGACGCATCCACGGAGGGGGCGTGGCACCGGGTGGCGACCTTCGTCATGCGGCGGCCGATTCCCATCGCGTCGGCGGCGTTGGTGTTCCTCATGGTGCTCGGGCTTCCGTTCTTCAGCGTCGAGCTGGGCCGGTCGGACGACCGAATGCTGCCGCCGTCGGCGAACGCCCGCATGGCAGGAGACGTGCTGCGCGCTGAGTTCTCGGCGTTTGAGTCGTCACCGCTGGACGTGCTCGCCGAAGGCGTCACCGACCCATCTCAGGTCGACGAGCTCGCCACGACGCTCTCCCGGCTCACGGGCACGGCGCGGGTCGATGCCGCCACCGGCTCGTACATCGCCGGGCTGCGCGTCGTGGCCGGCGGGCCGGTCTATGCCCGCTTCCAGTCTCCGTCGGGGACGTACTACTCGGTGGTCCCGGCGGTGGCGCCGACGTCCCCCCAGGCCGAGGCGTTGGTGACCGAGATTCGCTCGCTCGATCTGCCGTTCAATCTGCAGGTGACCGGGGCGTCAGCCGGCCTGGTCGACACCAAGGCGTCGCTGCTCGGTGCCCTCCCCTGGGCCCTGGCGCTCATCGCCATCATCACGTTCGTGGTGCTGTTCCTCATGTTCGGATCGGTGGTCGTGCCGGTGAAAGCCCTCGTCCTGAACGTGCTGTCCCTCTCCGCGACCTTCGGTGCCCTGGTCTGGGTCTTCCAGGAGGGGCACTTCTCCGGCCTGCTCGGGTTTACCGCCACCGGTGCCCTGGAGATCACCATGCCGATCCTGATGTTCTGCATCGCCTTCGGCCTCTCGATGGACTACGAGGTCTTCCTGCTGTCGAGGATCAAGGAGGAGCACGACGCCGGAGCCGGCAACGTCGCCTCGGTCGCCCGCGGTCTGGAGCGCACCGGCCGGATCGTCACCGCCGCCGCGGTCCTCATCTCGGTCGTGTTCGTCGCCTTCTCCACGTCCGAGGTCTCATTCATGAAGATGTTCGGCATCGGGATGATGCTGGCGGTGCTCGTCGACGCCTTCGTCGTTCGGGCGACACTCGTACCGGCCTTCATGCGACTC
>JAZDHM010000276.1:0-3811 GCA_043805935.1 Actinomycetota bacterium | reverse complement strand
GTCTTGCGGGTAGACATCCCACGGGTGTAGATGTCAAGCGGCGGCGTCGAGTGGGGTGGGCCAGGCGGTGTGTTCGTTGTATCGGGTGTGGGTGTGGAGGCAGCCGTGGAGGATGCCGACGAGGCGGTTGGCAAGGGCGCGGAGGGCCTGATGGTGGGTGTCTCCTTTGGCGCGGTGCCGGTCGTAGAGGGCGCGGGCTCCGGGTGATGCGTTGAGGGCGGCGAAGGCCCATTGGTAGGCGGCGTCGGCGAGGCGGCGGTTGCGGGCGTGGCGGGCTAGGACGACTCGCCGGGTGCCGGAGGCCCGGGTGATGGGTGACGTGCCGGCGTAGTTTCGGCGAGACTTGGCGTCGGGATAGCGGTTCGGGTCGTCTCCGAACTCGCCGAGCACCCGGGCGCCGAGGATCATCCCGAGTCCTGGTAGGGAACGGATGATCCCGGTGTCCGGGTGTTGTTCAAAACGGCCGGCCAGTTCGGTTTCGAGTCGGCCGATCTGGCGGTTGAGCTCGCCGATGACTCCGACGGTGGCGGATACGGTGGCGGCGAAGGCTGCGGTGATCAGCGGAGGGGCCGCCAGCTGGTCGGTTCGTAACGCCGCCTGGATCTCGGCGGTTCGTTCCTCGATGCGGCGTTGCCGTCCCGCCCTCTGCAGGGTGGCGGCGATCGCCGAACGTGACAGCCGCCGTCCCCGCTCGGGGTCGGGGGCCCGTCCCAGGATCGCCAGCGCCTCCGGAGCATCCAGGTCGGCGAATGCCTCCAACGCCGCCGGGTAGTACTCCCGCAGAGCCGACCGCAGCGTGTTGGACTGGCGTTGCCGGGCCCAGATCATCGACTGATGCGCCCGGGCCACCACCTTGACCGCCTCGGCCAGCTCGGAGTCTCCGGCGACGGGCCGATGGGCATCGCGGTCGGTTCGCACCAGATCCGCCAGCACCTCGGCGTCACCGGGATCCGACTTGGCCCCCGAGCTGGAATGCCGGTCCCGGTAACGCGACACCGAAAACGGGTTGATCGCATACACCCGGTAACCGGCGGCGACCAGCGCCCCTACCAGCAGACCCCGGTCGGTCTCGATGGCCACTACCACCTCCGCCGGGTCGTCGGCCACCTCGGCGATCAGCTCATGAAACCGGCGCAGCCCCTCCACCCCATCGGGAACACGCCGCCTGACCAGCGTCTTGCCCGACCCGTCTTTGACCGCCACATCATGATGCGCCTCCGCCCAATCCACCCCCACAAAGATCATCACCAGCCTCCTCTGCCGAATCGTCGCTCTCGAGCCGGAGGAGACAGCGGCGCGCTAATGGACCAGTACTCGAAGGCACGTCATCCCACCAGCCGTTCCGTCCACCTCACACGCCGATCGGGGCACGATCTACCCGTAGGGTTCCAAAAACCCGGCGTGCAGCAGTGCTCACCCACCAGCGGCCCGACCACAGCCTGACATCAACCACGCCAGACCGTCGAACCCCATTAGCGTGCGAGTACCCGACCGATTGCACATACCGACCAGCCTTCAGCCCGGTGATGTGGCTGTGCTGGCCCAAAGGGGGAGGCTTGGGGAGGAGTCTCCGCCAGAGGAGGAGGCCGCCCATGCGCTCCCGCTCAGTTCTTCTATTGGTGGTAGCAGGCCTGGTGGTTGCAGGCATGGTGGCGGCACCGGCGGCACCGGCGGCCCCCGAGGACGGTGGGGGGGTATTCCGTTCCGCCACTGGTCCCGCCGAGCGGGCGATCGGCCGGCACGCTCTTCGGGAGCGATTCGTCACGATCGACACGTCCCGATTGTCGCCCCAGGTCAGGGGGTCCGGCAGCGCGGTGTTCAATCTGTTCGACGATGCCGTGGTCGAGGCGACCATGGAAAGGACCGACGTTCGCGGCCCCGACGACTTCACCTGGGTCGGCAAGGTGGGCGGCCTGGGATACGTCGTGATCACAGTCATCAATGGGGTGGCGGCCGGCCGGATCGTCGATGTTGACGGCAGAGCCTTCACGGTGTCCTATGTGGGCGACGGGGTTCACGTCGTCACCGAACCCGACCCATCCAGCTTCCCGCCCAAGGCGGAGCCGCCGACACCGCGCGGGGTCTTGGATTCGGGACCGGTGGCCCGCGCCACAGGCAATACGAGAGTCGATCTGCTCGTGGCGTATACGGAGAGCGCGGCGGACTTGCGGGGAGGCAACAACGCGCTCGAGGCACTGATCACGACTGCCGTCACGGAAGCCAATCTCGGGTTCGAGAAGAGCGGCATCGCGGTAGCACTCCGGCTGGTCGACGTGCGTCGAGTCGGCTATTCCGAATCGGGCGACTCCGATCGTGATCTCGAGCGCCTCCAGAAGGAGCAAGACGGGTACATGGACAACGTGCACCGCTGGCGCGATGCCTCCGGAGCCGACGTGGTCAGCCTGATCACCGACGGCGACGACGTCTGCGGCGTCGGATACCTGATGTCGCAGCTGACCCCGTCGTTCGAGTCGTATGCATTCAACGTGGTGACCGCCGACTGCCTCGATTTCGAAGCGTCACTGGCCCACGAGATCGGCCACAACTTCGGCGCCGCGCATGAACGGGAGATCGCGACCAGCGAGCCGCTGTACCCCTACGCATACGCGTTTGTCGACTACGTGAATGACTTCCGGACGATCATGGCCTACGGGGACTTCTGCACGCCCCAGTGGACCGGGTGCCCGATGATCCTTCGCTTTTCCAGTTCTTCGGAGCGTTACTCGGGTCTGCCGATCGGTGACAGGGATACCGACAACGCTAGAGCCATCAACAACACCGCCGCCACCGTGGCCGGGTTCCGTAACGAGGTCGGCGGCGGTGGTTCCGAGGACACGTGCGCCGGGCTCACCGCAACCCTCACGCCGGCGGATGCTGTGGATGGGGTGATCGTCGGCACCAGCCGCGACGATGTGATCCTCGGCAGCGACGGACGAGACATCATCGAGGGCAAGGGCGGCGACGACGTCATCTGCAGTCTTGGTGACAGAGACACCGTTTACGGCAATGGCGGGAACGACATCATCTACGGAGGCGATGGCGACGACGTCATCAAGGGCGGCGCGGGGCGCGATCTTCTCTACGGCGAGAACGGCGACGACCGGCTCCTCGGGAACCCTGGCAGCGATAGCGGTGACGGCGGTGGTGGAACCGACACCTGCAAGTCGATCGAGACCGCCACGTCGTGTGAGTCGGGGACCACCACGACGACCACAACGACCGTCCCGACCTCGGGTCAGCTCGACTACACGCTCCCCGCGGCGCTATCCGTGACATTGCCCACCAACTTCCCCCTCCCCGATCCGAGGGTGTTCGACATCATCTCCGGCGGGAACATAGGCACGGCATACCTCAACACCGACCCGCTGCACGGAAGTGGTGACTGCACCGGGTATGCGATCCAGAGCCCCGACTTCGAGCTCACCTACACCGCGGGAACATTGACCCAGCCAATGCTTCGCTTCTGGTGGAGTTCGAACGACGGAACCGGCGACGCGGTATTGATCATCAACGCTCCCAACGGGAAGTGGTACTGCAACGACGACTCGTACGGCACGAACCATCCGACCGTCGACTTCAGCAACCCGCTCACCGGGATATACGACGTGTACGTCGCCAGCCGGACCGCGGACGGCGGCAGGTCCGGCATGCTGCGGGTCACGGAACTCAACGGAAGCCACCCCTAGTGCCGCGTCAGGCAGCTTTTCGCGGTTGACGGATTGGCGGAGTGTCTGGTCGTGGGCGTTGCGGTTGCGCCATCTGATGTAGCGGCGGATCATCGAGTTCTGTTCGTCGTGGGAGCGGTGGTCGG
>JAZDHM010000275.1:0-6042 GCA_043805935.1 Actinomycetota bacterium | reverse complement strand
GGCGAGCACGCCGATCACCAGCAACATCCCGCCCCCGCCGAAGTCTCCGACCAGGTTGAGCGGGGGAGGTGGCGGCAGCTCGGGCGGTCCGATCGGATGGAGCGCCCCGGCCAGGGCGATGTAGTCGATGTCGTGTCCGGGTTCGCCGCGGCGCGGCCCGGTCTGACCCCACCCGGTCATCCTGCCGTACACCAGCCTCGGATTGCGGGCGGCGCACTCGTCGGGTCCGACCCCGAGCCGCTCGGCAACGCCGGGCCGATAGCCCTCGATCAGGACGTCGGACCGCTCCACGAGCCGCAACACCACCTCCACGGCATCGGGGCGCTTGAGGTCCAGGCAGAGGGAGGCTGCCCGGCCGCGCAGCAACGGCCCCGTCGGGACCCCGACGAGTCCGCCCCCCGGACGCTCCACCCTCACCACCCGGGCACCCATGTCGGCCAGCACCATGGCGGCGAACGGGCCGGGGCCGATCGATCCCAGCTCGACGACCGCCACGCCGCCGAGCGGACCGGTCACGGCGCCGCCGCCCCGCTCACGACCCGGGTCACCCCGAGGTCGTCGCGGTCGAGCACAATCAGATCCTCCACCCGGTCGCGCATCTCCGACAGGTGGCTGACGACGACGACGACACGGTCGGAGTGGCCGGTGACCAGACGCTCGATGCCGTCCATCGCGAGATCCAGGTGCTCGGAGTCCAGGCTCCCGAACCCCTCGTCGAGGAAGAAGGCGTCGAGCCGGCCCCCCTCCCGGGCGACGATCTCGGCGAGGGCCAGGGCCAGGGCGAGGGACGCCAGGAAGGTCTCCCCCCCGCTGAGCGATGCCGGCGATCGCACGAGATCGGCGGCATTGAGATCGACGACGTTGAAGTCGGCATCGTCGCTGAACCGGTAGCGGCCGGCGCTCAACATCTCGAAGTGGACCCCGGCGAGCTCGGCGAGAGATCGACGCCGTTCGTCGAGCACGAACTCGAGGAACCCCGATGGGCGCAGGTCGGTGTGCAGGCGCTCGAGCAGCGCGCTCGCCGCCACCAGCGCCTGCTCCTCCGCGGCCAGGGCGTCGAGTTCGGCAAGCCGGCCTTCGAAGAGGCGGACCTCGGCTCCGATCCGGGTGGCTTCCTTGGCGGCTTCGGTCGCCACCTCGACGATGTCGTCGGAGGCGGCCAGCCCGGCCCCCTCGAGCAGCTCGCCCCGGGCGATCCGCCCGGCCTCGAGCTCGTGGTTGGCCCGCTCCCGAGCCTCGTCTGCGGCGGTGCGGCGCGTAAGCCATCCCTCGCGCAGAGTCCGCAGGGACGCCTCGACCACCCCGGCGGTGTCTCCGGACGGGACGTCGACCCCGAGCTTGCCCGCCAGGTTGGCCAGGTCGTTGCGCAGCCCGGCGAGGCTCTCCCCCGCCCCATCCCGGCGCGTGCGTGCCGCGTCGACGGCGGCGCGGGCCGCACCGGCGGCCTGCCGGGCGGCGCGGTCGGCGATCTCGGCATCGGACAACGCTGCCCGCATCGAGGCGAGCCGCTCCGCCGGATCGCCGTCACCGAGGATGCTCACCGCCGCTGCCGCTTGTTCACCGATGACGGCATCGGCTTTCGCCACCGCCTCGGCGGCGGCCGTGACCGCCGCCCGCGTCGCTTCGACCCGCTCTGCCGCCGCGGTCGCCGCAGTCCGGCGTTCGGCGACCGTCGTCTGGGCCGCGGTGTCGGCGTTCCGCGCCGCCGCCGTGCCGGCGATGGCGAACGCCACTCCCTCCTCCGCGGCCGCCAACGCCGGCGCACCGATCTCGGGGGGAAGTGTGGTCACCATCTGGGTGCACACCGGGCACGGCTCACCGACGGCGAGCCCGGCCCGGATGACGACCACCTGGTCGGCCTGGTGGGCGGCGTGCAGTGCCCGGCGCGCCTCATCCTCGGCCAGCGCAGCACCGGCGAGAGAGTCCCGCGCCGATGCGGCGCCGGCGACAGCGTCCTCGACCCCTGCGGCTGCGGAGGCGTGGACAGCCTGGGCTTCGGCTGCGGCCCCAGCGGACTCGGCTGACCTGATCTGCTCGCGGTCCCGGTCGGCGACGGCGGCACGCAGGGCGGCCACCAGATCGGCGGCTCGGTCGAGCGCATCACGGCCCCCGATCCCGGCCAGCGCGGCTTCGAGCGCCCCCGTCGCCGCCGCGGCCCGACTGTCGGCGTCGACGGCGGACTCCTCGGCGGCCCGCAGTGCTCCGGCGGCGGCATCGGCCTCGGCGAACACCCCCTCGGTCGTCTCGGGAGAGGGGAAGCGGTCGACCAGCAGGTCGAGGACGGCCACCTCCTTGGCGGCGGCGACGACTCTGGCTTCGGCCTCGCGGATCAGGTCGTCGGCCTGGCTGACCGACCCACGCAGCGCCGCCAGCGCCGCCGCCCGCTCGTCGGCCGCGGTCAGCTCCACCTGCCGCGTGGCGAGGAGCACGCGGTCGCCTTCGGAGGAGGCCCGCCGCTCCATCAGCGCCTGCAGCCGCCCGCCGAGCCGATCAAGCCGCCCCTTGGCCGCCTCACGCATCTCATCGAGGCGTTCGAAGCCGAACACCCCCTTGAGCACCTTGTTGCGATCGGTCCCAGTCGCCTCCAAGAAGCCGGCGAACTGGTTCTGGGCCAGCAGCACGGAGCGACGGAAGGTCTCGAAGTCCATGCCAAGGAGGGCTTCGACCTGGGCGGTCACCTCCTTCTCCTTGTCGGCGACCTCGGCGTAGTCGCCGTCCTCGAGCCGGTACAGGGTGTGCGCCGAAGCACCCTTGCGGCGCAGAACTCGCTGCACCCTCCACACGACGCCGTCGACCTCGAACGTCAGGGACACGTGCAGGGAGTCGCTGCGCTGGTTGATGAGGCTCTTGGTGTCCGCGGCGATCCTCGGCGTTTTGCCGTACAGGGCGAAGGCCACCGCGTCCAGGATCGATGACTTGCCGCTGCCGATCGGCCCGACGATCCCGATCAGGGAACGGTCGGCGAAGGTGAACGTGGTCTCGTCCGCATAGGACCGGAATCCGCGCAGCACCAGCTCACGAGGTCGCATCGGCCAGCTCGCTCTCGATCTCGGTGAAGAGCGCCAGCAGACCCGGCAACGGGTCGGCACCGTGCGCCTCGCGGTGGTAGTCGGCGTACAGATCCGCCAGCGGCCTGCCCGCCGTCGCCGGGCGTTCGTCGACCGCCCGCTCGTAGCGGGCCCTGACCTTCACCACTCGCTCGAAGCGCTCCCGAGCCCGATCCATCAGTCCGGGGTCGGGCCCGTCGGTGTCGATCGTCAGATCGAGGTACGCCTCTTCGAGATCGGTCCGTCCCGCCACCTCTTCCCATGAGCCCTCCACCCGCCGCAGCCGCCGCCCGGCCGCCAGCGGGAACGATCGCAGCGTCGCCGGGACGCCCGGAGTGGCGTCGACGATCACCACTCGCTTCTCCTCCCCGGCCTCCCCGAAGTCGAGCTGGAGCAGCGAGCCGGCGTATTCCGCGGGGACCTGGGATCCGGGCACGGGCTGGGGAGCGTGGATGTGGCCCATCGCCACGTAGTCCAAGGTCGTGGGGACGGCACCCGTGGTGGCGGCGTACGCCTCCCCGATGTGGAGGTCGCGTTCGCCGCGGGGCGCCCCGGTAGCGACCTTGACCCCGCCCACCATGAAGTGGGCCACCAGCGCGGTGACATCCCCGGGTTTCGCCGCCTGTCCCAGCGCGGTGGCGTAGGTTTCGGTGATCCGTCTGATCCGGTCGGCGTAGGTGCCGTACCACTGGTCCGCCCGTGCCATGAAGTCGACGACCTGAGCGGCGCGCAGGAACGGGAGGCAGGCCACGTGCGCGGTTCCCGCGGCGGTGTCCACCGTCACTACCCCGCCCTCCTCGGGGGGCTTGATCCGCCCGACGAGGTGTATGCCGAAGGGGGCAAGGAACGGGGCGAGCGTCTCGAAGAACTCGGGGGCATCGTGGTTCCCGGCGACGACGATCACCGGCCGTCGTCCCCCATCGGCGAGCCGGACGAGGCCTTCCAGCCCGAGGCGCAGGGCCTCGACGGGAGGGAGGGGGCGGTCGAAGAGGTCCCCGCTGTGGAGCACGAGGTCGACGCCCTCGGCGTCGGCGATGGCCACCACCTCGTCCACCGCCGCGCCGTACTCGTCGATGCGGTCGTGGCGCTCCAACCGCTTGCCGACGTGCCAATCGGAGGTGTGGAGGATTCTCACAGGGGGCCTCGCTGCGCTCGGCCGCGATGAGCGATGAGCTTTGAGCAATGGGCAAGAGTCCGCCAACGCGCCTCTCGCTGGTAACTGGCGACTGGCAACTGGCAACGCGCGACGTGGGGAGGACTACCCACTCACAGCCCCTTGAACACGTCGTCGCCCTCGTCGGCCACCTCTTCCTTGCGGGTCGCCCAGGGTGGGAACGGGAAGTCGACGACGAGCGGGACCGGGATCGACGGCTGGGAGATCACCATGGTGCCCGGCTTGAGCAGGCGGGCCCGCGCCCGGGTCGAGGGGAGCATCCATCCGTACTCGGGGCGCTCCGCTTCGGCGGCGTCGAGGCGGCCGGTCACCCGCAGGGCGGCGTTCTCGAGCACTTCCGGCGCCACCCGGGATGCGGTCTGCTGGGCTCCGACGAGCAACACACCGAGGGAGCGCCCCCGCTGAGCGATGTCGATCAGCATGTCCTTGATCGGGCTCTGCGAGTCGCGTGGGGCGTACTTGTTGAGCTCGTCGAGGACGACCACCGACAGCGGGAAGCGCTGGCCGCTCCCCTCTTTCTCGGCGAAGGCCTCGGCGAGCAGCGCCCCCACCACGAACCGCTGGCCGAGCTCGTGGAGGGACTGGATGCCGACCACCGTGACCTGAGCGCGTGACCGATCGATCCGGCGGCTCTCCCCCGGCTGGATGAGATGGCCGACGCGGACCACCGCGGCGTGGAGCCGCCGCATGAAGGCAGAGACGGTCCCGCCCTGCACCCTGCCCGTCCATCTCGTGTCGGGCTCGCGGTCGACCGGGTCGAGGAACTCCTCCAGGGCGGCGGCGAACCCGTCGAGGTCCCTGATCACCCGCTCGCCCGGGTTGGGCTTGACCAGGGCACCGGCACCATGGCCCTCGGACGGGTCGCGCAGGACAACGGCGCCGGGGACCCCGGCGACGTCGACGGCGAACCTGCGGAGCTGGGATTCGACCCGCTCTGCAACGAAGGAGATCTGGTTGCGGGCATCGGTGGCGTCGGTGAACAGGAACCGCAGCAGGCCCTCGTCGATGAACTCGCGCGGCGTCCAGGCGAACACCGCCACGTCCTGGCGGCCGGCGATGTCGGGCACGAGCACGTCGCCGGAGCGGGGACGGGGCGGCGCCCACAGGGACACCGAGGGGAACGCCTGAGGCTCCACCCCGAGCGCCGCCCACTGCTCGGCCGCCGCGGGCGAGAAGTCGCGGTTCGGCTTGTCGAGCCAGAGCAGGTCCTCGCCCTTGACGTTGAACACCAGCACGCGGAGGTTCTTGCCGGCGTCGCCGACGATGTCACGGCGCCCGGTGAGCATCCGGAGGAAGAACAGGGCGAACGACGTCTTAGTGGCGACCCCGGAGATGCCGGAGATCGACATGTGGCCACCCTTGCGCCCGTCGAAGAAATCCAGATCCACGTGGACCGGGAGCCCGTCGCGGCCGAGGCCCACAGGAAGCGGCCGGGCCATCTCGTCGGCGTAGAGAGCCTTCGCCCGCGCCTCGCCGGTCGCCCGCTCCACCCTCCCCCCCGGATCGGGCGCCACCCACAGCTCGGGATCGACACGGGTCACCGCCACCTGGGCGGACCGGACCTTGCCGCCCGGCATGGTGCCCTCGTCGGCGATGCGGAACGTGTCGGACTCGAACGAGGCACCCTCGTAGACGGCTTCGGCCTCGGTGACGATCCCATACGTTGCGACCTCGCCCGCCCCGGGGACCATCGTGCGCACCACGACGAGGTCGTCCAATTGGAGGTACTGCTCGTCGGCGATCACCACCCGGAACTCACGGGTGTTGGTGTGCTGGCTGCCGAGCACCCGGCCGACGCTCATGCCGCCCCCCGCGCCAGCG
>JAZDHM010000274.1:0-2883 GCA_043805935.1 Actinomycetota bacterium | reverse complement strand
ACGTGCCAGCACGACGCGGTTGCGAGCGGTGTTGTGCAACGCCCCCTCCCGCAGGTGCATCGCCACGGTGGGATGTATGACGTCGAGATCGCCGGCGTAGCCGATGCGGCCCCCTCGATCGAGCACCCTCCACGCCACGTCGGTCTCTTCCAGGGCGTAGCGGAAGTCCTCGGGAAAGCCTTCCAGCTCGTCGAGTGCCGAACGCCTCACGGCACACGCCCCTCCGAGAAACGTCGTCACGTTGACGACCCGGCGGGTATCACGCTTGCGGAGCATCGGCACGTGCTTGCGGATCACCCGCCCGTCGTCGTCGACGATGCGCAGCGAGAGCACGACGAGGCCGTGGTCTTCCTCGAACCGCCGCATTGCCTCTTCGACGACGGTCGAGGCGGCGTATCGGGCATCGTCGTCCAAGAAGAAGACGACGTCTCCGGAGGCGGATCGCCATCCCCGGTTGCGACCGCCGGCCACCCCGAGGTTCTCGAGAGTGGTCACGACCTTCGCCTGCGGATCGGCGACGGCCGGCTCGCAGCCATTGCCGACGACGATCAGCTCGGTCGCCATCGTCTGGCGGCGCACCGATTCGATCGCCCGGGCGAGCGGTTCGGGACGGTCTCCCATGGTGACGATCACGACGCTGGCCGAGTTCATCGAAGCCGATCCGAGGCCAGCACGAGCACCAGGTGGCCGGCGGCGGAAATGGCGGCCACCGAGCCGACCACGATCAACAGCACCCGACTCACCCCGAGATCGCCACGGGCGGCGTCGACGACCGCGGCGACGGCGATGAGCACGGACGCCTCGACGGCTCCGGTGATGCGGTGGATCGGGAAGAAGTCGAACACCCGCCGGGCCCACCGGAGCGGCCTCGGCCGCACGCCGGAGCCGGAGTCGCCGATGGCGTCCATCCCGGCCTTGGCGCGGGCGGCATCGATGAGATCGGTCTCTACCCGGCCGAGCACCACCGCCAGCGCACCGCCCAGGCCAACGGCGAGCCACACCGGGTGGCTGTCGCCGCCGGCCCGCCACCCGAGGGCGACGAGCAGCAGCCCCTCGACCAGATAATGCGACACCCGATCGAGGTAGACGCCGCGGGCGCTCTCGGTGCGCCGCCACCTCGCCACCTCGCCGTCGACGCAGTCGAGCAGCAGATAGGCCTGGATGGCCACGAGGGTGGCCACCGCCGGCCACACCCCGCCCACGAACAAGAGTCCTGCTCCCCCCAGGCCGATGAGCAGCATCATGACGGTTACGCCGTCGGCGCTCATGCCCCAGCCGAGAAACCGCCGGGTCACGTGCAACGACACCCGCCGGGCGTACAGGCGGCCGGCCCAGTGCTCCTCGCTGCGGCGGCCGAGCACCGCTGGCGGCTGGCAGACCGAGCGCAGCTCAGCGATCGAAGGTTTCGATGAAGACATCGACCCGTTCCCTGATGGTCGAGGAGTCCATGTGGAGATGCTCGAGGATGGTGTAGCGTCCCGGCCGCGTCTCCGGGGCGGCGACGACGGCGTCGACGAATGCCGCCACGTCCAGCCCAAGATCGGACGGGAGCCGCGGCACCCCGTAGCGGCGGAAGCACGCGTCGATGTCGGGCGCCCGCTCGTCTCCACGCAGGAACGAGGCGAAGAGCGCTCCGACGGCCACCTGCTCGCCGTGAAGGGCGGTGCCGGGGTAGAGCCGGTCGATGGCATGGCTGATCTCGTGGCACGCCCCGCTGCAGGGACGGCTGGTGCCGGCGGCGGTCATCGCCAACCCGCTGACCACGAGCGCATCGGCGAGCGCGGCCAGCAAGGCGTCGTCGCCCAAGGTCCGCTGCTCGTTGAGTACCGACAGCGCCGCCGTCGCCGCCATTGCTGCCGCTAGACCGTCGTACGCCTCGCCCACTTGCTCACGCGCCAGCACCCAGTCGGCGACCGCAGAGAGGTTGGACACAACCTCGCCGATGCCCGATCGCGTGTGGTTCGGGGGGGCGGCGCGCACCAGATCGAGATCAACCACCACCGCGATCGGCGGCTGCACGCCGTACGAGCCCTTGAACCCGCCCTCCTCCAGCACCGCCACCGGCGAGGCAAGCCCGTCGTGAGTGAGCGTCGTTGCCACCGAGACAAAGGGGACGCCGATGGCGGTGGCCGCCCATTTGGCGACGTCGATCGATCCCCCGCCCCCGATGCCGACGAGCACGTCGGGCCGGTTCCCACGAAGGCCATCGGCGAGCGTCCGAGCGGCGGCGAGGCTCCCCCCGTCGACCTCGAACACCGGAGCACCCGGCACCGCCCGCTCGACCGCGCCGCTAACACCGCCGGCCACTCCCGAGCCGATCGCCACGGCGACCCTCCCGGTGGTGGCGATCCGCCGGTCGGCCAGTAGTTCTCCGAGGACCTCCATGGCGTGGGGTCGTATCTCGACGGCAAGGGGCCCGGTGAGAGAGCGCGCTATGAGCGCCACGACATCATCCTGGCCCGCTCCAGATCCGCCGGCGTGTCGACCTCCATCCACTGCAGGTCACCCACGTCGACCATGGTCACGACGCCACCCGAGGTGGCGAGGTCTCCGAAGGCGTCCTCGTAATACAGGGCCGGGTCACGGGACCACACCCGGTCGAGAGCCGCACCCAGGCCGGCAATCGCCGATCTGGAGACCCGCGCCAGGCCGATGTACTCGCCGTCGACCGTTGCAGCGTCCAAGTGCTTCGAGATGGCCATCAATGATCCGGTGCCATCGAACCTCACCTTCATCTCCTCATCCCCGAGATGCTTGACCCGGTCGACGGCGAGCGTCACCGGTGTTGGGGGAGCGGCCGCCAGACGGGCGACAACGCCGGTCTCGAAGAGTGTGTCGCCGTTGACGACCAGGAGGTCGCCCTCGAGACCAACGAGTCCAAGA
>JAZDHM010000273.1:0-3683 GCA_043805935.1 Actinomycetota bacterium | reverse complement strand
GGGCCGAGTGCCGGGGCGATCGCTCGCCGGTCGCCGCCGAGGACGTCCCAATCGGTCACCGGTCCGCCTCGAGATGGCCCACGGGGTTACCGCCGCCCAACACCACGGGTCGCGCCTGATCATGGAGCATCGCCTTCTGGTGGGAGGACAGGATGCCCACCCGATCCATCAGTGCCAGCAGTCCGGCAACCGCCGGCGGGTGCTGGCCGCTCCAGCACTTGGTGGCGAAGCCGATGCCCCCTTCAGACCATCCGGCGCCGATGCACCCAGCGGCCCCGCCCTTCACCGGGCCCGGGAACCACCGAGCGACAACCGCTTCCGCCCGTTCGCCGTCCGACGTCAACGAGGCGAACCGCGCCACCATCGTGGCGACCCGGTGCAGGTCGGGGTCGGTGACGAGCCGCGAGAAGGCGCGGGCGAGGCCGGTCACGTCGGTGCGCAGGGTGGGTATCCCACAGCCGTCCACGCCGGCCGGGCCGACCGGTCGGGAGGAGACCTCGGCGACGAACTGCCCGATCGCCCGCTGTAGCGGGTGATCGGGAGCCGTGTACTCGAGCGGCCAGCGTGCGGACACGCATGCCCGCAGCATCGACGCGTGCTTGCCCGAGCAGTTGTGGAACACCCGCTCCGGGGCCGTGTGGCCCATCGCGGCCCAGAGCCGGTCGGCGGTCGCGCTGCTCGGACGGTCAGGAGGGCACAACAGGTGTTGTTCGTCGAGGCCGACCGAGACGAGCATCTCCCGCACCATCGACACGTGCACCGGCTGGGCGCCATGGCTCGCGGAGGCCATTGCCAGCTGCTCGTCTCCGAGGGCAGCGCCGCTGCGCTGCACCACGGCCGCCTGGAACGGCTTGGCCGCCGACCGCATGAAGAATTCGCGATCGACGTCACCGCCGAGGGTGGCGATCACCCGCCCGCCGCCGTCCACGGCAACCCCGGTCACCTGATGTTCGGCCTCCACGAGGCCGGACCGAGTCGAGCCGACGATCACCTCAGTTGAGCAACTCGCCCGGGTTGGCGAGGCCCTCCCGGTACCTGCGGGTCAGCTCCTCCTGGAGTCGATCCAGCTTTGTGTGGACGATCCGGCGCTGCTGGGAGACCTCTACCTCCACCTCGGCGAGGAAGGCGTGGACATCGCGCAGCTCGTCGTCTCCCATCGACGGCAGCCTCGCCAGGAAGTCACCGTCCAGGGCGCGGTCGACCATCCTCCTCCCCGGGCTGGGGATGTCGGGCACCTCGATGGGGATCGAGCGCTCGGGCAGGCCGGGGACAGCGGTGTACGCCCCCTCGGACAGGATCCTGGGGAGAGCCTCCAGGAGGGTCTGCTCTTCCTCCCCGGCGCGGCGGCGCATCTCGAAGGCCAGGAGGTCCATGCGGCCGTGGAGCATCCGCCGGTAGTACGACAGTTCGATGTCCAAGTCATCGCACATCGACCGACGGGAACGGAGCTCGTCGATCGGGAGGCCGTCGAGGTCTGTGAGGAAGTCGGCGTCCTGGACCCGATCAATCCGGCGGCGCTTGGTCTCGGTCACATCGCCAGAGTACCGGACGCGGTGTGCGACCCGTTGTCCCGTTGCCGGTCGCCCGTCACCCGTCGCCCGCCGCCAGCGAGACACGCGTTGTCCACCCCCTGAGGGGGAGGTGCCGAGCGAAGCGAGGCGGAGGGGGTCTCGACGTTGGGCGCTGGGAGTCAAGCACCAGGCTGCGCACGAGCGCTCGGGGTTTCGCCCATCGCCGGTCGGTCGGTTGTCGAAGGTCAAAGGTCCAACAGCCAACGACTGCTCTTACGGGCACGCCGCCAACACGGTCGGGTAGGGGTTGACCGGCATGCCGCTTGGTTCGATCTGGAAGTGGAGGTGATAGGCGCCGGGCGGTGGATCACCCGTGTCGCCGACGTAGCCAACCACGTCACCCTTGTTCACCCGTTGCCCGTTGGAGAGGGGGCTCGGGGCGTCGAGATGGGCATAGAAGTAGTTCACGCCGTAGTCGGAGTAGAGCCGGACGGTGTTGCCGCCCAGCCCGTTGTAGCCGGTCTGGACGGAGCCGTCGGCCACGGCAATCAGCGGGGTGTGCTGAGGGGCGAACATGTCGGTGCCCTTGTGGGTCCGCCCGCCGGGCCGTGGCGCTCCCCAGGTGTCGTTGAACCAGGTGGGCCCGCCGACCGGGCAGATGAACCCGGGCGTCACCCACGCCGGGACGCCGAGTGCCGGGGCACCCGCGGCGGCTCTGATCTCATCCTGGCGGCGCTTGGCCTCTTCGGCTGCCTGACGGGCGATCTCCTCCTGGCGTCGCTGCTCCGCGAGGGTCGCCTGGGCTGTGGTGAACTCGGTGTCTGCCTGCTCGAAGGCGGCCTGCGCCTCGTCGAACAGCTCGCCCATCCTGGTGACGATGGCATCGGCCTGGACCCGGAGGTCCGAGATCCGATCGCTGTCGCTGTCCAGCTCGGCCTGGAGACGTTCCATCTCGGCGGTCGTGGCCTCGAGGGAGTCGAGCGAAGCGGAATCGGTTTCGACCGCCCGGTCCATCACCTGCTGGGCGATGATCGCCTGCTGGATCTGCTCGGGGGAGAACACCTGGGCGATCGGGTCGCGTCGATCGCCGTTCATGTAGGACTCGACCGCCCGCTGGCGAACCTGGTCGCGCAGGACGTTGCTGCGGTCCTCGTAGACCTCCAACTGGCTGCGGAGGCGACCCATCCGGAAGGTCAGAGTTTGCAGCTCGGAGTTGATCGCCTCGTAGGCGGTCACGGCTTCGTCGAGGTTGGTGAGGGCCGCCGCTTGTTCCTGCGCCGCCGCCTCGCGTTGCTGGCGCGCCTGCTCCACCTCCTCCTCGGTCACCGAGAAGGCAGGCATTCCTTGGGAGAGAACGAGAAGTACGACGGCGATCGCCGGAGCGAGCCGCCTCTTGGGGGAAGTCACCGTGAGCATCGTATGGCGGAAACCGAGTTATCCACAGCATTTCCCTTCGGCAGCCGAGCCCGATGGGTGTAGAGGACAAAGGCCGAAGGGCATGATTCGCAATGCGCAATGCGCAATGCGACCTTCGACACTCGACCTTCGACGGACCGGCCATGGGCGAAACCCGGTGAGCGCGCGTCCTTGCGTGGGCCCGGGAAGCGGGAAGCGGGCAGCCTCTCGCGGGTGACGGGCGACGGGCGGCGGGCGACGGGTACCGTCTCGCCCCATGCCGATCCGCATCCGTCCGGACCTGGGGCGCATCGAGTCGTACCGGCCGGGACGCCCCATCGCCGAGGTCGCCGCCGAGTACGGCCTGACCGACGTCGTCAAGCTCGCCTCCAACGAGAGCCCGGAGGGTCCCTTCCCCGAGGTCGTCGCCGCCATCGCCGCCCACCTTCGGCGGGCTCAACCGATATCCCGACAACGCCAAGCCCCGGCTGACGGTGGCGCTGGCGCGCCACCTCGGGGTGCCGGCGGAACGGATCTGGACTGGAGGAGCCAGCAACGAACTGACGATGATCACCGCGTTGGCGATGGGCGGGCGGGGCACCTCTTCGGTCTACGCATGGCCATCATTCCCCCTCTACCAGATCGCCTCCCGGGCGGGATTCACCGACGACATTGCCGTGCCGCTGACCCCGAACCACCGCCACGACCTCGAGGCCATGCGAGCCGCCATCCGCCCCGATACGACGGTCGTATACGTGTGCAACCCGAACAACCCGA
>JAZDHM010000272.1:0-4472 GCA_043805935.1 Actinomycetota bacterium | reverse complement strand
CTTCCCCCGGGACGGCGACGAGCGCCGGGCGGTAATCCAGGGCGAGGCGGTCGCCGGCCTGCGGCTCGATCACCAACCCGGGGATGGTCAGGGGCGGATCGGTGACGACGAGCAGCACCGTGTCCCCCGGGGTCGCCCCTATCCCCACCTCCATGGGCACCGCCCACCACCCCTCGGGCAGAGCGACCTCGGGCGCGATGACCGATGGGGTGATGGGATCACCCGATTCGATGTCAATGGCGGCGACGGCGCCATCGAGCCGGGGTGGCGGAAGTGATCCCTCGGGGAGTCGCACCCACCGCACGTCGTCGTTGGAGATCGCAGACCCGGCGCTCACCGTATGCGACGCCACCGGATAGGCGACGGTGGCAGCGCGACGCAGATCCCAGGCGAACGCTCCGACGACGAGCAGCACGGCTCCGATTCGCCGAAGGCGGGGCGGGGGCTGCATCCAATACACCGGGGCACCGTATCGGCGCGCCACGGTCCCGGGAAGGGGTCAGGGAACGACGACCACCGACAGCGGCGACGCATCGATGGCCATGGGGTGCAGCGAGCCGTCGACCGGGGGCCGTCGCCCCACTGCCCGCGCTACCCGCTGTCCACAAGAAGGGGATTGACCGCCTCTCGCCGCGGCCTCCTTGGTCGAAGGTCGAAGGTCGAGGGTCGAGGGTCGGACTATCCCGGGTACCTTTCCTGCAGGTAATCCGGGTACTCGATCGCCGGGTCCAGCCCTGGCGCCGGGATCGGCGCGCCCGGCTCCGTGAGAAACGGGATGACCCCTGCCCAGACCTCGAGGTCGAGGTCCTCCTCGTCGTCGGATGGCGGACCGCTGCGGATCTTCGCCGAGGCGGCCTCGATCGGGATGCCGAGCATCAGCGTGCCGTTGAACTCCCTGTTGCTGGGCTGGCGTGCGTCGTCCCACCGGCCGGGAAGGATCTTCTCGGTGAACACCCGCATCGCTTCCAGCTTCTCTGCCGGGTCGTCGATCGGTGCCGCCTTCCCCACGATCACGACCGATCGGTAATTCATCGAGTGATTGAAGACCGAGCGAGCGAGCACCAGGCCATCGAACAGGGTCACCGCCACCGCCGCTTCGGCTCCCTCCTTCAGGGTGCGGAGCATCCGCGATGCGGGGGAGCCGTGGAGGACGATCCGTTCGCCCACCCGGACATGGATCATCGGGATGACCATGGGCCTGCCATCGTGGACGAAACCGAGCGTGCAGTAGAGGGCCTCGTCGAGGATGTCGTAGATGATTCGCCGGTCGTACGTGCCGCGGTCGGCGTGCCGCTGGACCTCGACCCGGTCGTCGGCAGCCGTCATGGTGCCTGGCACCGTACCTGCGCCGCGTGCAGCGCGGGGATGATCGCGGCGATGCCCTGTTTGAGGGTTCCCACGGATTCGGCGAAGCGGCGGAGCACCTCCTCGTGAGTGACCGGTGCGGCCCCGGCGATGCCGACGTCGTAGTCGGTGATGACGCTCACGTTGACGAAGCAGATGCCGGCCTCGGCGGCAAGCGCTGCCTCGGGCATCTGAGTCATGTTGATCATCTCCCATCCGGCGGCGGCATAGGACGCGCTCTCGGCGCGGGTGGAGAATCGGGGGCCCTGGATCACCACGACCGTGCCGCCGTCGTGCACTGTGGCGCCTGTCGATCGCATCCCGGTGACGGCTATCGCCCTCATTGTCGGATCGTATGGATCGGCGAAGGAGGCGTGCCGCACGTCCGGCCCGTCGAAGAATGTCGACGCTCGCCCCCAGGTCCTGTCGACGATCTGGGCGGGGACGGCGAAGTGGCCGGGCGCCCAGCGGGCGTCGAGCGACCCGACCGCGGTCGTCGAGATGATGCGATCGACCCCGAGGAGCTTCATGGCCGAGACGTTCGCCCGGGACGGCACCAGGTGAGGCGGGAATTGGTGATGCCGTCCGTGCCGCGGAATGAAGACCACGTCGATCCCGCCCACCACGCCGAGCACCGGCGTGCCCGCCGGGTCGCCGTAGGGGGTGGTGACGGGTGACGGCCGGCTGTCGCCAAGGAATTCATAGAAGCCGGAGCCCCCGAACACTCCGATCATCCGAGTCCTCCCACCGCGTCGAAACCGCATGCTAGGGGAGCCGGCTTGCCCCGATTCCTAGACTCGCCGTCGTGGACGCAGCCGCCGTTGCCACGGTCGCCGCCGGGTACCTGCTCGGGAGTGTCGACTTCGGAGTCATCGTCCCGCGCCTACTCGGCGTGGACATCTACGCCGAGGGGAGCGGCAACCCGGGCACCACCAACGTCTTGCGCGCCATGGGCCGCAGTACGGCAGCCGCGGTGATGGTCGGGGACCTCGCCAAGGGTGCGGTGGCGGCGATGGCCGGTGATCTCGTCGGCGGGGAGGTGGTCGGCTTCGCCGCCGGGTTCGCCGCGGTCGCGGGTCACTGCTTCCCGCTGTGGCACCGGTTCCGGGGAGGGAAGGGGGTAGCGACCTCAGCAGGCATCGCCCTGTGGCTCGAGCCACTCGCCGGCCTGGGGCTGCTGGTGGCGTGGGCGTTGCTCGTCGGGCTGACCAGGCGGGCCTCGATCGCCTCACTGGCGGTGGCGGCGGCCTTCGTGCCGGTGCTCGCCCTGACCGATCATCGGGGCTGGTCCCTCGTCTGGGGTGGTGCCGTCGCGTTGCTGATCATCACGCGCCACCACGCCAACATCCGCCGTCTGCTCGGGGGTTCCGAGCCCGCCATCGAGGCACGATGAAGCCCCTGGTCGAGGCGCAGCGCGCCGTCCTCGCCGCAATGACGCCCCTTCCCTCGGAGGCAGTGGACCTAGAGGCGGCGCTCGGCCTCGTACTCGCCGCCGATGTCGTCGCCCCGCACGACGTACCGCCGTTCGCCAACTCGGGAATGGACGGATTCGCGGTGCGCGCCGCGGACGTGGCCTCGGCCCCGGCGACCTTGTCGGTGATCGGAGATCTCGCCGCCGGAGAGGTGCCCACCGATCCGGTCGGGCGGGGGCAAGCGATCCGGATCATGACGGGAGCGCCGATGCCCGCCGGGGCGGATGCGGTGGTGATGGTTGAAGACACCGAACTGTCCGGCGCCGAGGTCCGGGTGCTTGCCCCGGCCGCGGTCGGCGATCACGTGCGGCCCGCCGGCGGCGATGTGGGCGCGGGCACCACGGTCTTCGAAACGGGGGTGCGGCTCACCCCATTCCATCTCGGGGTCCTCGCCTCACTGGGATTGACCCATCCCGTCGTCGGCCGCCGCCCGACGGTCGCCATCCTCTCCACCGGGGACGAGGTGATGCCGCCGGAGACGGCGACGCTGCGCCCCGGGGCGATTCGCGATGCCAACCGACCACTCCTCGCCGCAGCGCTGCGGGAGTTGGGCGTTGCCGTCGTCGACCTGGGGATCGTCCCCGACGACGCACGCTTGCTGCGGTCCGTACTCGCCGAGGCGGCGACCTCGGCCGATGCCGTACTCACCAGCGGCGGTGTCTCGATGGGCGAGCACGACTTGGTCAAGAGGGTGCTCGCCGACATCGGGTCGATCGAGTTCTGGCAGGTGGCGATGCAGCCGGCACGGCCGTTCGCCTTCGGATTCCTCGGGATCACCCCGCTCTTCGGGCTGCCCGGCAACCCCGTGTCCGTGTCGGTGGCGTTCGAGCAGTTCGTCCGGCCTGCTCTCCTCCACCGGATGGGAGCGACACGGCTGTTTCGGCCCCGGTCGGCGGCGACGCTTGTCGAGCCCGTGTCGACCAACCCCGACAAGACGGTGTTCCTGCGAGTGATCGCCCGTCCCCAGGCCGGGGGCTGGGCGGTCACCGCGGTTCGCCGTCAGGCGTCGAACATGCTGTCGGGGATGGCGGGGGCCGACGCGTTTGCGATGATCCCGGTCGGCATCGGTGACGTGGCGGCCGGGGACGTCGTCGCGGTCGAGTGGTTCCGCAGCCCGGAGACACGGACGATGGAGGAGGGCCTTAGTGGATGAGCTGACCCACATCGACGATCAGGGACGGCCGCGCATGATCGACGTCGGCGCCAAGGCAGAGACCGAGCGAGAGGCGACCGCCGAGGCGATCGTGCACCTGAGCCCGGCGACCCGGGCAGCTCTCTTCGGTGGATCCCTCCCCAAGGGCGATGCCCTGGCGGTGGCGAGAGTAGCGGCGATCGCCGGCGTCAAGCGGACCGCGGATTTGATCCCCCTGTGCCACCCGATCTCGCTCACTGCAATCGAGGCCGACGTCGAGCAGATCGAGGAAGGCGCCAGGGTCGTGGTGACCGTTCGCACCGTGGGGCGCACCGGGGTTGAGATGGAGGCGATCACCGGGGCATCGATCGGGGCGATCACCCTGTACGACATGGTGAAGGCGCTCGAACGCGGCGCCGAGATCGGCCCGGTCCGCTTGATCGTCAAATCGGGCGGCCGCTCGGGGGAGTGGCACCGGTGAGAGCAGTCGTCATCACCGTGTCGGACCGGGTGAGCACCGGCAA
>JAZDHM010000271.1:0-5472 GCA_043805935.1 Actinomycetota bacterium | reverse complement strand
GGGGTGACCTGGTACGAGCACAACCTGGACGAGGCCCGCAACATGCTGGCCGCGGCCGGCTTCCCGGATGGGTTCGACATCGAGCTCTCCTACCGCGAAGTCGTGCGCCCCTATCTGCCGCAGCCGGCTGTGGTCGCTCAGGACATCCAGGCGCAGCTGGCCGAGATCGGCGTCAACGTCACCCTCAACCCGATGGAATCCGGCGCCTTCCTCGGCGCCATCTGGCAGGGCCTGCTGCCTTTCCACATGCTGGGCTGGGGCGCCGACTACCCGGATGCGGCCAACTTCTACGACTATCACTTCGGGGCCGGCGCCTCGGACCAGTTCGGGGACAAGTTCGACGACCTGACCGCAGTCCTCAGCGAGGCGGCAGGCCTCGCCGACCAGGCGGAGCGCGACGTCCTCTACGCAGAGGCGGCGAAGTTGATCAAGCAGCACGTCCCCATGATCCCGGTTGCCCACGGCGGTTCCGGCCTGGGCTTCAGGAAGGATGTCACCGACGCCCACGCCAGCCCGCTGGGCAACGAGTACTTCGCCGTCATGGACCCGGGCGGCCGAGACACCCTGGTGTGGATGCAGAACGCCGAGCCCATCGGCCTCTACTGCGCCGACGAGACCGACGCCGAAAGCCTCCGCGCCTGTGAGCAGATCAACGAGTCGCTGCTCTCCTACGAGGTTGGTGGGGTGGGCGTCGAGCCCGGCCTGGCTACTTCGTGCGATCCCAACGCCGACCTGACCGAGTGGACCTGCCCCCTGCGGGAAGGCGTGCTCTTCCACGACGGCAGCACCTTCGACGCCAACGACGTGGTCCTCTCCTACGTGGTGCAGTGGGATGCCGCCCATCCGCTCCACGTCGGCCACACCGGGTCCTTCACCTACTTCCCATACCTGTTCGGGCAGTTCCTGACCCCGTGAGCTGCGGGCAAAGAGTGACCCTCGTGCCCACAGGGAACGGCAGCGGAGCGATGGCGGCGCTGGGGGCCATAACCTCCAGGGAGGTGGCACGCGGGAGTGTCTGCTCGCGTGTCGACACCGCGGAACCTGCCCCAGGGTTACCCCGAGCAGTCGGCCGGCCGCCGAATCACGGCCACGTGGAGCCTCCTGCCCCCAGCCGCCCCGTTACCGTCGGGGCGCGGGGCCGAGGGAACTGACGCCGGCGGGGCGGCGTGCCCGGCCTACAGGTGCAGTATCGGGCAGGTCAAAGTGCGGGTGACTCCGTCGATGGCCTGGATCCTGGAGACCACCAGCTTCCCGAGGGAGTCGACGTCATCTGCCGCCACGCGGGCAACAACGTCGTAGGGCCCGGCAACGACGGCCGCGGTGGCAACCCCTGTGGTCCGACTCGCCTCCGAAGCAACCCCTTGAAGCTTCCCGATCTTGGTTTGGATGAGAACGTAGGCTTCGATCATTCGCCCTCCCTGGACCGCCGGCGCACTCCCACCGTACTCGCCACAAGGGTCGGCGACGTAGTCTCAGGCCGCCGGACGAGATGGCCGGTGGTGACGTGTTGGGGCCCCGGCTTCTGCCGCCGGGGCCCCAACATCGCGAGCTCACATCAAACCGAGCTCCGAGCCGACACTGGCCCACAGTCCCATCTGGCTCACCGCGTCGGCGCCCGTGAGCATGATCTCGTAGGTCAGGTCGGGCACCGCGTACCCGGCCTTGAGGAACATGCGGCTGAAGTCGACACCGGCGGCCACCTCGGCCAAGCCGGCACGCTCACCACCCACGATGAGCGTGCCGCCCCCGGACGCCCCCATGTAGGCGACGGGAGCCTGGCAGAGGCCGTCGGCAGCCTTCTTCCCGAAGAAGCCGAGTGCCTCCCCGAACGCCTCAAACGCCAGCTTCTCACGTCCCGCGGCGGGCCGGCCATAGCGAAACACAATGGCTGCTTCCATTCCACACCCCTTTTCATGCCACAGACTGCGGCGGCCTAAACCGCCTCATCCCTCAGTCTGGTCCTTTTCCAGCGGCAGTGCGGAACGAAGGGTCGGCGCTGTCATCCATGCGGTGACCTCCAAGCGGAACCTTGGGCGGCGAGTGGGGGCCGACGATGCCCGCATCTGCGCCGACCTTCGCATCTGTGGACCCCGCGCTCGACCGGAAGTCCCCGGCCCGGCGATATCGAACCGGTCCGCGTCTCGACCGTCAGGGTCACCCGACGACGCCGCCCAGTTTCAGGTTTGAGTTGGTCCAGTCGACATAGCTGATGACCGGATTGCCAGAGGCGTCCAACACCAGGGACGTGTACTGGCCGACGTCCCCGGTGGTGTCGACGAATCGTTCGGTTGTGGTCCCGATGCAGGTCGGGTTCCCACAGTGCACCACCATCAGGTTCGTGTTCGTCAGGTCGTAGTAGCTGATGACCGGGTAGCCGGAGGCGTCCAACACCAGGGACGTGTGGCAACCGACGTTCGCGTCGGCGTCGACGGCCCTCTTGAAGAAGGAGCTGCAGGTCGGATCCGCGCAGTGCATCACGTTCAGATCGCCGTTGGTCGCGTGGTAGTAGCTGATAACCGGATTGCCGCCTGCGTCCAACACCAGGGAGGTGTACTGGCCGACGTCCCCGGCGGTGTCGACGGCCCGGATGATGTTGGAGGCGCTGCAGGTGGGATCCCCGCAGTGGGCCACCTTCAGATCCCCGTTCCACCCATCGTTGTAGGAGATCACCGGGTTGCCGGAGGCGTCCAACACCAGCGACGTGTACAGGCCAACGCCCCCGGTGTCGACGGCCCGGATGATGTTGGAGGCGCTGCAGGTCGGATCCCCGCAGTGGGCCACCTTCAGATCCCCGTTGCTGGCGTCGAAGTAGCTGATGACCGGGTACCCGGAGGCGTCCAACACCAGCGACGTGTACTGGCCGACGTTCCCGGTGGTGTCGACGGCCCGATAGGTGTTGTAAGCGCTGCAGGTCGGGTTTCCGCAGTGCACCACCTTCAGATTCCCATTGGTCCCGTCGAAGTAGCTGATGACCGGGTTCCCGGAGGCGTCCAACACCAGAGAACTGTGGAAGCCGACATCGCCGATGGTGTCGACTTTGACCGCCCCAACCCTGTCCGAGCACACCGGGCCGGTTCGCCCGTACCCCACCAGGGCCCGACCCGGCGGGCACACCGTGCCCCGGCGGGAAAACGCCGACGAGTCCGACCCGTCGAACAGGTCGGAGTCGGCGGCCTGTTCGCCCTCATTCATGAACCGGCCGTCCGCCTGGGAACGGGTCAGCAGGTCGCCGGGACCGTCGTTGTTCAGGAACCCCTCCGACCCGAGGTCCCGGTACGCGGGGAAGTACTCCAAGCCCACGATCCCCGACACGATGGCCGAGGCGTCGTGGCTGTGGGCGGTGGTGGCGAAGTCGGAGGCGTGCGAGCCGTCCAGCAGGTCGGCGTTCAGTTTGGGCACCCGGGCCGTCGAGTTCACCTTCAACGGCGGGGCCCCTGACACCACCCGCAGGTCCAGGGCAGGATCCCCCGATTGCGTGTTGGTTACCCGCAGGTTGGCGTCCGCCGCACCCGACAGGGAGGTGACCGCGTCGGCGCTGTTCGCCTGCCCGAGATTGAGGGCGTCGCCCACGGAGGCGACAACCGGGAACGACATCATCACCACCGCCGCCACGAGGGCCCCCACCAGCCCGGCCTTCACATAGCCCCAACCAGGATCCTGGTACCGCATGACCGCCTCCTCGACCACACCCGATGGCCGTGGGGGCCGCGGTCACCAACCCCAAGGGCGCTTCAAGACCCCCGCCCCGATGACACCGTCAACATACACCCCCACCCCCGGACGAACGGGACAAAGGCCAAGGGCCGCACCCACCCGAGCGACGGCCCGCCGGGACCGTGCGAGGCGACCGGCACCGGGGCGAGCGGTGCGGGAATGTTCCTAGACGCCCGGCGGGCTCTACGTTGAGCGAGAGCAGGCTTTCCCGGTCGCCATCGCCTCAACGACGTCTGCGTGCTGCGTTCTCCTCGATCCGCGCCTTGACGAGCTTCTTCACGAGTGCGGTGGGGAGGGGCTTGTCTGTGTGGAAGCGGATCGTTCCTTTCCCCGTGTAGTAGCGCCTGAGCTCTTCCCTGTATGCCTCGATGACCTTCGTGCTCATCGGAAAGAAGGCTCTACTGACTGATCCGTGGGTTCCCTGACTTGCCCTGACGCGGGCAACGCCGCCTCTCACCTATGTTTTCGGGCTGGTAAGGGTCCGATTGCGAGGGCGAGGAGGCGGCGTGCTCGGTTCCAGCGTATGGCGGAGAGTGCTCGGTGTCGACCGGGCGACGGTGATCGAGAAGGTCGAGGTGGACGAGGAGGCGAGCGCGGTGGTCGCCCACGTGCGTCCGAGGCGGGCCACCAAGCGTCGCTGTGGGCGGTGCGGGGTTCGTGCCCCTGGCTACGACCGGGGGGAGGGCCGGCGGCGATGGCGGGCGCTCGATTTGGGGACGGTGCGCTGTTTCCTCGAGTCGGACGCGCCCCGGGTGGCCTGCCCAGGGCACGGGCCCACCGTCGCCCAGGTCCCCTGGGCCCGCCACGGGGCGGGTCACACCCGGGAGTTCGACGACCAGGCCGCCTGGCTCGTCACCCACACCGCCAAGTCGGCGGCGTGCGAGCTGCTGCGTATCGCCTGGCGCACCGTCGGGGCGATCATCGACCGCGTGGTCGCAGACGGCCGGGCCGCGCACGACCCCTTCGAGGGCCTGAGGCGGATCGGCATCGATGAGATCAGCTACAAGAAGGGCCACCGTTACCTGCTCATCGTCGTGGACCACGACACCGGCCGGCTGGTGTGGGCCGCCGTGGGAGGTGACAAGAAGACCCTGCGGGGCTTCTTCGACCTCCTGGGCGAGGAGCGGTGCGCCAAGATCCGCCTGGTCTCAGCCGATGCGGCCGAGTGGATCGCAGATGTGGTGACGGAGCGGTGCAAGAAGGCGACGCTGTGCACGGACGGGTTCCACGTCGTGGCCTGGGCCACCGATGCCCTGGACAAGGTCCGCCGGGAGGTGTGGAACCAGGCCCGCCGCTCGGGGATGAGGGCGTACGCCAAAGAGCTCAAGGGCTGCCGCTACGCGCTGTGGAAGAACCCCGAGGACCTCACCGCCCGCCAGGAGGCGAAGCTCGCCTGGATCGCCAAGATCAACACCAGGCTCTACCGCGCCTACTTGCTCAAGGAGCAGCTGCGAGCCGCCATCCGCATCAAGGGCACGCGCGCCCTCGCGATGCTCAGGGACTGGCTCGCCTGGGCGGCCCGATGTCGCATCCCCGCCTTCGTCGAGCTCGGCCGCAAGATCCGCAAGAACCTCCCCGGGATCGAGGCTGCCATGCTCAACAACCTGTCCAACGCACTGATCGAGTCCACGAACACCAAGCTGCGGGTCTTGCACCGCATGGCGTTCGGCTTCAAGAAGCCCGAGCATCTGATCGCCCTCGCCCTACTCGACCGCGGCGGCTACTGCCCGCCACTGCCGGGCCGGATGGCGGCGTGAT
>JAZDHM010000270.1:0-3193 GCA_043805935.1 Actinomycetota bacterium | reverse complement strand
GATCGGGGTCAAGGAGATCGTGAAGCTGCCGAACGACAACGGGTTCGGAGCGAACCACGTGGTCCACACCTTCGGGTATCCGCTGCCCAGCGTCTTCGGCGGCGGGACCCTCTACAGCATGGACAAGAACACCGTGGCCGTCGCCTTGGTGCTGGGTCTCGACTGGAAGTACGCCGAGCTGAACCCCTACCAGGAGCTCCAGCGCTTCAAGTCGCACGAGTACGTCCGCAACCTCCTGGAGGGCGGCGAAACCGTCGCCTACGGAGCCAAAACGCTTCCGGAGGGCGGCTACTACTCCCTTCCCCAGCTTTACACCGACGGAGCGCTCATCGTGGGCGATGCCGCCGGCTTCACCGACGTGCGCAAGCTGAAGGGATGGCACAACGCCATGCGCTCGGGGACGATGGCCGGGGAGGCCATCGTCAAGGCCATCGAGCGTGACGACTTCAGTGCGGCCAGCCTGAAGACCTACGACGACCTGTTGCAGGCCAGTCCGGTGATCACCGACCTGAAGCGGGGCAAGAACTACCGCCAGGTGTTCAGCAAGGGAGGCAGTGTCTATGTCGGCGCCCCGCTGTCCTTGTTGCAGCGCCTGGTGCCGGTGAGGCTGGCGACCGAGGACGACCACGCCACGCTGACCCGGGGCCGCCTCGACCGTGAGCAGAACGGCTTCAGCGACCGCCTCACCGGCGTGGCGATGTCGGGAACCATCCACCGTGAGGAAGAGCCGCCGCACATCACCATCGCCGACGCCGGCAAGTGCGTCGACTGCGGCGAGATCTACGGCGTTCAACCGTGCGTGTACTTCTGTCCGGGCGAGGTGTACAGCGTCGTCGACGGTGAACTCGTCATCGCCCCCTCGAACTGCCTGCACTGCCAGACCTGCCGAGCCAAGTGCCCGGAGCAGGTGATCCGGTGGCACGTTCCCGAAGGCGGCGAGGGACCGAAGTACAAGGTGATGTAGCGGGAGACGTGACGGACCCATCGTCGAGGATTCGAACGGTTCGGGGCTTGCCCTCTGAGATCGCCTTGCTGACCACGGCGGCCTGACCTCTCCGGGACCCGTTGCGGAGCGTGACCATGGCGCCCGGTTGCAGCGCTTCCGGCATGGCGGTTTCCCCTTCGAGAGGACTGGCGATCCGAGGCTACACGGCCGAGGCACCAGGGCACGGTGTGCTCTCGACCAGAGAGCGCACCGTCGACGACCAGCGTCGTCGATGATGATGACGACCGTCATCGACCTCGCTCGGTCATTCCGGAGACGAAGGACAGGAAGGCGTTCGCCGTGTTCATCACGGTGATCCCGTCCCGATCACGGGTCGGATCGACCTCGACGAAATCGACGGCCCGGACCTTCTCGTGCGCTCCTGCGGCGTGGCATGCCGCCGCCAGCTGGCGCGGTGTCATCCCACCGGGGCGGGCGCCGGGGCACCCGGGGGCGAATGCCGAGTCGAGCGCATCGAGGTCCACATCGACGTAGATCCAATCGCACCGCCGGGCCAGGTCGTTGAGCGCCGAGGCGACTGCCCATTCGGCGCCGACCTCGTCGACTGTGGACATGGTGACGATTTCGATGCCGTGATCGTCGCAGTAGGCCCGGTATTCCGCCGAATTGGCGAACGAGTGGATCCCCACCTGGATCACGTGTCCGCCCACGAGGCCGTCGTCGATGAGGCCGCGGATCGGGCTGCCGTTGGTGGGGCCGGCGTCGGTGGCGCGCACGTCGTGATGGGCATCGATGGTGAGGATCCCCACCCCCGAGAGGCCGGCCCCGGCCAATGCCTTCACCAGCGGCCGAGTGATGGCGTTGTCACCGCCCAGGAACGCCTTCACCGGCTTCACCGGGAGGCCAGCCGCCAGCCGCTCCACCTCCACGGGCATGACGTGCATGTCCAGGCCGTCGACCGGCCAGTCCCCCAGGTCCGACACCGCCACCGACCGCAGGTCGTTGCCGCGCTCGCCGTCGAACACCGAGAGGCGACCCAGAGCCGAGCGCAGTTCGGCGGGGCACTGCCACGCCTCCGAGGGGCTCACCGAGGCCGACGACGACGGCACACCGACCACGATGAGGTCCGGGTCAGGGGCCCCCGAGGCCAGCCAGGCGTTGGCGCGCGGCCACAACGGGTCGGTGATCGGCACGAGTGACAGGCTACAGAGTGAGCTGTGAGCCATGAGCTACGAACTGCGAACTACGAGCTTCTTGCTCACGGCTCAAAAGCTCACAGCTTCAGACTTCAGAACCCGTATCGTCTCGGCATGACCACCGACGGACCGCTGCCCATCGGGCACCTGTTCACTATCCCGGCGGACGAGCTGCGATGGCGGTTCGACACGTCGGGAGGTCCCGGCGGCCAGCACGCCAACCGCTCCGCCACCAGGGCCGAGGTTTCCTTCGACCTGGCGGCCAGCCCATCGGTCCCCGACCACCTCCGGGAACGGATGCTGGCACACCTGCGGACCGGAGCGGCCGGCGGGGTGGTATCGGTGACGGTCGACGCCACCCGCTCGCAATGGCGCAACCGGGCGCTGGCGCGGCGGCGTCTCACCGAGATCCTGGTCGGCGCCGCCAAGACCCGCCGACGCCGGATCGCCACAATGCCGTCGCTAGCGGCTCGCCAGCGCCGCCTAGAGCGCAAGCGGCGACGGGCAACGATCAAACGAACCCGACGGGAGCCGGATCAGGGCGAATAGAGGGTGCCGTCAGATGTGAGCGCGGTGGCCGAGGCCACTGTTGCTTAATGTCATGTCGGGGCTGTAGTGTCCTCCCATGCGTCATGCCGGGGTCTATGCCCGTATCTCCTCTGATCCCGAGGGAACCCGTCTCGGGGTGGCGCGTCAGGTGGAGGACCGCCGCAAACGCGCGGAGCAATTGGGTTGGACCGTGGTCGACGAGTACATCGACAACGATGTGTCAGCGTGGTCTGGTAAACCGCGCCCGGAGTACCGGCGTCTGTTGGATGATCTGAAGAACCGAGTGATCGACGCGGTCATCGTCTGGCAACTGGATCGGCTTCAGCGGCATCCGAGGCACTTGGAGGACTTGATCACCCTCGTCGAGGACCTGGGGGATGTATCGGTGGAGACGGTCACGGCGGGGCTAGTGGACTTGGCGACCCCGGCAGGAAGGACGGTGGCTCGTATCTTGGGTGCGGTGGATCGTCAAGAGTCGGACAACAAGAGCCTGCGCCTCCGG
>JAZDHM010000269.1:0-2136 GCA_043805935.1 Actinomycetota bacterium | reverse complement strand
CCGCTCGCGGCGGCCGCTGTCGCCATGGCCGCTGAGGTCGAGGGCTGCGGCGTGATACCACTCGGTGAAGAACGGCGCGATGTGCGCCCACCATTCGACGTGGGCGGCCCCGCCGTGGACGAAGATCAGGCCCGGTTTCCCACGGTCCCCCCACTCGACCATGTTGATCGGACACCCGGCGACCTCCAGGGTGCGCCGCCGGCGGTCCGCGGCGAGCGCTCTGGTGAACCAGTCGGGAACGTTCACGGCATCTGCTCCCAGGCTCGTCCGAAGGCGACCGCCAGCACTTTCTCGGGGTAGGGCCCGCCCCGCGCCGCGGCTGCTCCAGCCGCCATCCCCTCGGCGTGCCGTTCCCGCGCCAATCGGGCGACCTCAGCGATCTCCTCGCGCTGGGTGCGGACGAAACCGGCGTGGACGGCGGCCCCGTGGCCGGGCACCACCACCCCGCCGACGAGCTCGAGCAGAGCGGCGTCGGTGTCGGGCCATTCGAGGGGGAAGGCGTCATTGAACGAGGGCGGCGCACCCTGCTCGACGAGATCACCGGCGAACACCACGGCGGCATCGGGAACGACGATCACGATGTCGTTGTCGGTGTGGCCGCGGCCGATGTGGCGCATCTCGATCTGGCGAGCCCCGAACGCGGCGGTTACCTCGGAGCTGAATGTGAACTCGGGAGGCGTGATGACAACTTCGTCGAAGGCGGCGGCTTGGTCTGGCGCCATCTCTTTGACCATCGCCCGCATCGCCTCTCCTCCAGTTCGCAGGACTTCGGCGCAACGGGTGTGACCCCAGATGGCGGCAGAGCCGAACATGGCGTTGCCGAAGGTGTGGTCCCAATGGTGGTGGGTGTTGATGAGCCACTTGACCGGGAGGCCGAAGACTTCGAGGTCACGAGCCAGCTCCCGGCCCTGGACGTGATTGGCCCGCGAGTCGATCACCACTAGGCCGCCCTCGCCGACGATTACGCCGATGTTGAGGTCGAGGGAGCGATAGCGCCGTGCGAAGACGCCCTCGCCGTGCTCGATCCAGTCCGCTGGCATGGCCGCAAGGGTATTACCGAAGGGTCGGGGGACGGGCGCTCGGCCGGCCCCGACCCGGGTCCCGAGAGGCGGCGGTCACATCCGTTCGATCCTCCGTCGAGGCGAGCGCGGCCCGTGGCGAGGCGGCCGGAATCCTCCAGCCCCGATGAGCCGGATCACGCGGGCGCGATGGGGGCGGAACTCGTCGAGCAATTCGAGCATGCGGGCGTCATCGGCGCGCGGTTCCCCGGCGAGTGCCCAGGCGATCCCGTTGGGGAGGTTGTAGTCGCCGACCGGCACCGCGTCGGCGTCGCCGAGGACGGTCATCCCCACCTTGGCGGCGGTCCAGTCCCCGACCCCGGTGATGGCGGTGATGCGGGCATACGCGTTGGCGAGCGGTATGGCGGCGGCCTCCTCCATGCGGCGGGCGCGTCCCGCCACTCGGATCAGTGTCTCTGCCCGGGTCCGCTCGATTCCCCAGGGGTGGAAGGCCGCATACCCCAGCCCGGCCATCGCCGCGGGATCGGGGGGGAGAAGGAGGGGTCGGGGGCCGGGGGCCGGGCGGCTGAGCGCCCGCGCCATGCGAAGGTACGAGGACCTGGCATCGGCCCCGACCACCTTCTGGCCGACGATGGTCCGCACCAGCATCTCCACCACGAGCCCGCTCCGGGTGATACGGACGCCGGGATGCTCCCGGAGCAGGCGGCGGACCACCGGGTGGCCGGGGTGGAAGCCCGACGGATCGTCTTCAGCGCCGCAGATCGCCGGGGCGTGCTCGATCATCCATCCGGCGCCGGGGCCCCACGCCTCGACCGTGATCGGGTCGGCCCCGGAGAAATGGGCGGTGGCCGCCCCGTCGGGGGTACGGGCGGCGTACCAGGCATCGGAGCCATCGATGACGATGGACGGCTCACCCGGCCCGATGCCCAGCCCGCCGATCGACGCGGCGAGCGACACCGGTGCGAGCGGCGTGAAGGTGCGCGAGGGCATGAGGGGAAAGTAGCGAGAGGGAGCTTCCAGCTACCAGCTGCCAGCTTCCAGCTGCCAGCAAGAGGCTCAGGGCTCAGACTCAGCGCCTGAGACCTTCGACCTTCTACAGACGAGCGATGCCTCGGGC
>JAZDHM010000268.1:0-25331 GCA_043805935.1 Actinomycetota bacterium | reverse complement strand
GCTCCCCTAGCTTTCGCTCCTCAGCGTCGGTACCGGCCCAGAGAGCCGCCTTCGCTACTGGTGTTCCTCCCGATATCTGCGCATTCCACCGCTACACCGGGAATTCCACTCTCCTCTACCGGACCCTAGCCACAGCAGTTTCGACCGGCGTCCCGGGGTTGAGCCCCGGGTTTTCACGGCCGACTTGCTGAGCCGCCTACGAGCTCTTTACGCCCAATAAATCCGGACAACGTTCGCCCCCTACGTATTACCGCGGCTGCTGGCACGTAGTTGGCCGGGGCTTCTTCTGGAGGTACCGTCACTTTCGCTTCGTCCCTCCTGAAAGGGGTTTACAACCCGAAGGCATTCATCCCCCACGCGGCGTCGCTGCATCAGGCTTTCGCCCATTGTGCAAAATTCCCTGCTGCTGCCTCCCGTAGGAGTCTGGGCCGTGTCTCAGTCCCAGTGTGGCTGATCGTCCTCTCAGACCAGCTACCCGTCGGAGCCTTGGTGGGCCGTTACCTCACCAACAAGCTGATAGGCCGCGAGGCCATCCCGGAGCAGCGGACTGTTTCCTCGGTCGACCATGCGATCATCCGAGGACATCCGGTATTAATCCAAGTTTCCCTGGGCTATCCCGGTCTCCGGGGCAGGTTCCTCACGTGTTACTCACCCGTTCGCCACTAGGTGTCCCCGTCTCGGTTACCCGAGGGGGGACCCTCGTTCGACTTGCATGCATTAGGCACGCCGCCAACGTTCGTCCTGAGCCAGGATCAAACTCTCCAACGAAGACGTTGGTCCGAAGACCAAATCTCGCTTCGAGTTTGGTGTGCGGATGCTTGGCCAAACCGTGCATCCGCTTCTGGCATCAGATCGTTGTCTCTGATGCGTTAGTACGGCCTCCCGTGACGCGGAAGAAGGACCCCCGGTCCCGGAAGGCAAAACTGGCTTTTGGCACACTGTCTAGTTGTCAAGGAGCCAGGACACTCCACTCCCGGCAGGCGCGCGCGACGCACACCACCAGGGGAGGGACCCGGGATGATAGCACCGGGCCGGTGTCAGTCAAAGCCGGAGCCCTGCCGCCCCGAGGCTCATCGGCGGCCCAGGTCGGGCGCTTGACGCCCTTCGCGCCCGGGCTCGATCGGCTTGAATGGCGCCTTCCACCAGAGGAGGAGGGCTCCGTGTCCGAGATCGGCCAAGGCTGGCGGCGGGTGATCCGCATCGCCGGCATCGTCTGGATCGCCTGGGCGATCACCCTCACGGTCATCGCCGGCGAAGTGCTTCCGCCCGTGATGATCGTCGCCGGCGTCATGGTGCTTGCCTGGCTGGCAACCGAGTGGAAGCCGAACCGAGCCAGCTTCACGACCTTCGGAGTGCTCTCGGTCTTCGTCATCTTGCTGAACGCACCGTTCTTGGTCGCCGACCTTTCGCACCCAGAGTCCGCGATCGGGTTCAACACCACCACGCTGCCGGTCCTGACCGCCCTCGCCGGGATCCTGGCCGGTCTCAGCGTGTGGTGGGCGGCGCTCGCCGGCAAGGCCGCCACGCGCACCGGCCTCGTGCTTGGGGGCCTGTTCCTCGTCGGCCTCGTCGTGAGCGTGATCGCCGCGCTCGGCCTGAAGAGCGACACCGCCCAGGCCGGTGACCTCGATCTGTTGGCGAAGCGGGCCGACTACCTCCCCGAGGCGCTCACCGCCTCTCCCGGGACCGTGGGGGTGTTCGTCGAGAACCAAGATTCGTTCCGGCACACGTTCACGATCACGGACCTCGGCGTCGACGTCGAGATCCCCGCCAACACCGACCGACGGATCGAGCTGGAGCTGCCTACAGGCACGTACCAGTTCCACTGCACGGTGCCCGGTCACGACGCCATGAACGGGACCATCACCGTCGGCTGAGAGGGTCCGCCAGTAGCTCGCCGGCCCATCACGCGGCGAGCGCCGCGTGCCCCCTGAACCCGCCGCCGCTCGGGGGCCTCCTGCCGCAATCAGGGGGACCCGGGGCGGCCGGTCGCTACCCTCCCGATGCGATGACCAACCCGCTGGACCTCCTCGCGGCGCGAGGCTTCGTCGCCGACGTGACCGACCGCGACGACCTCCGAGCGCTCTTCGACTCGGAGCGGGTGACCTTCTACTACGGCGCTGATCCCACGGCCAGCTCCCTGCACGTCGGGAACCTCGTCGGGATCATGGCGATGGCGTGGCTGCAGCGGGCCGGCCACCGACCGATCGCCGTCGCCGGCGGCGGGACCGGGCGCATTGGTGACCCATCGTTCCGCGACGACGAGCGGCCACTCCTCGACCCCGCTACGATCGCCGCCAACCTGGCGCGCATCTCCGAGCAGATGGGCCGCGTCCTCGACCTCTCTTCGGCGGACCGCGGCGTCGTGGTCGACAATGACTCGTGGCTCCGTCCAACGGCGCTGATCGACTTCCTGAGGGACGTCGGCAAGCACTTCTCGGTCAATCAGATGATCGCCAGGGAGTCGGTTCGCCGCCGGCTCGAGGAACGCGAGCACGGCATCACCTTCACCGAGTTCTCCTACCAGCTTCTCCAGGCGTACGACTTCGCCCACCTTTACGAGGCCGAAGGCTGCCGCCTCCAGATCGGTGGCTCGGACCAGTGGGGGAACATCACCGCCGGCATCGACCTCACGCGCCGCCTTCACGGAGCCAAGGTGTTCGGCCTGGTGTGGCCCCTCATCGAGCGCTCCGACGGCAGGAAGTTCTCCAAGTCCGGCGGTGAGGCGGTATGGATGGCCGCCGATGAGACCAGCCCCTACGCCTTCTACCAGTGGTTCCTCAACATTCCGGACGCCGACGTCGCGCGGTTCCTCAAGCTCTTCACGTTCCTACCCCTCGAAGAGATCTCCGCGTTGGAAGCGGCCGGCGCCGCCGACCCCGCGGCCCGCATCGCCCAGAAGCGGCTTGCCGAGGAAGCGACCCGCATCGTGCACGGGGAGCCCGGCCTGGGGGCTGCCCTGCGGGCGACCGCCGTCCTGTTCGGTGACGATCCGTTCGCCGGCCTGGACGAGCGGACCCTGCAGGACGCCTTTGCCGAGGCCCCCTCGGCCTCCCTGCCCCGCACGCGGCTGGTGCCGGGCCTGGGGATCCTCGACCTGATGGTGGCCTGCGGCGCGGCGGCATCCAACGGGGAAGCAAGGCGCCTGATCGCCCAGGGCGGGGTCCGGCTCAACAACGCCCCGACCATTGACCCGTCCGCTGTGGTCGACCCCAGCAATCTGCTCCCCGGGTCGCTGCTGGTGCTCAGGGTCGGCAAGAAGCGCTACTTCTTGGCACGCTTCTCCTGAGGAGAAGACGTCAGATGTCAGATGTCAGATCTCAGATGTCAGATTTCAGATGTCAGATCTCAGATGTCAGATGCTCTGATACCTGAGTCCTGATACCTGATACCTGACTCAGGGGTTCACCCACACGGTCGCCCGGCCGCTCACCGGTTCTCCCGCTGCCGGGACCTGGGCCCACACCCGCAGTGACTCCGTCGTCCCGGTGGGATCGTCGAGGACGATCACCGTGACCTGCTGGCCGTCGGCCTCGAGTCGAGCCAAGGCATCGGCCCGATGCCGTCCCACCACGTCCGGCACCACGGTGCCCGGCTCCGGCCCTGCGGCGACCACCTGGACGAGGCTCCCCGGGCCAAGGGCGGTGCCCGCCACCGGCACCTGGCCGATCACCGTCCCTGGCACCTGCGCCGACCCGTCATCCCACACGAGTTCAACTTCGTACCCGCCCGCCTCGAGGAGCGACACGGCGTCGACGATCGAGAACGCCTCGATGGTGGGCACCACCCCATCCTGCAGGATCGCCAGGCCCTGCGGATTGTGGATCGGGCACACGATCGACGGAACGAGAGCCGCCGGCAACTCCACGTCTGCGACCTCGGAACGCGGGCAAAGTGGACCGGAGAGAAAACCCGTCGAGGTGTCGATCCTGGCCGTCACGGTGGCGGTCTCGTCGAGCCCGGCCGGAGCGGCGTAGGCGATGCCCGACAGTGCCGCGATGGCAAAGCGCGACCAGATCTGGGCAGGCCAGGTGCCCCCGGTGATCGAGAAGGGGGTGTCGGGAGAGGTCATCGCGCGATTTCCCTCCGGGAATCCCACCCACACAGCCGCCGACAATTCGGCGGTGTACCCGACGAACCAGGCATCGAAGTTCCCCTCGGTGGTTCCGGTCTTGCCCGAAATGGGGCGGCCGATCTTCGCCTGCTGGCCCGTGCCGCGGCGCACCACCTCCGTCAAGGTGGCGTTGACCTCATCGGCCACGGACTCGTCCATCACCCGACGGAACGTCGGGACGTGCTCGTAGAGCACCGTGGCGTCCCCATCCTCGATCCTCGTCACCAGGACGGGGTCGATCTCGATCCCGCCGGTGGCGAACGTGCCGTACGCCGCCGCCATGTCGAGGACGCTCACCTCCTGGGTACCGAGCACGATGGACGGCACCGGGTCGAGCTGGGTCGTGATGCCGGCGGATCGGGCCATCGAGGCGATGCTGTCGGCGCCGATCCAATCCGCCACATAGGCGTACGGGACGTTGACGGAGAACACCGTTGCCTCACGAAGCGTGAGCCCGGGGTAGTAGGCGTCCCCGTAGTTTGCCACCTCCCACGTCCCGGTCTCGGAGCGTATGTAGCCGACGCGCCCGCCCGGCCAGGTGCTGTCGAGATCGACCCCGGCCTGCAGCGCGGCGGCGAGAGCGAAGGGCTTGAAGGCCGACCCGGGCTGGCGCCGGCCCTGGGTGCCGAGATTGAACTGAGCGGTGGGGTCGGCGGGGTCGTAGAAGTCCCGCCCCCCGACGATCGCCAGCACGTGTCCGTCCCGCGGGTCGATGGCGACCAACGCCCCCCCCGGCCCGCCCTCGGGCAGCACCGACCACACTGCTGCCTCGGCGGCGAGCTGGGTCTGGGGATCGAGGGTGGTGTAGATGCTCAGGCCACCGGTGGTCAGCAGCCGGTACCGTTCCTCCGGGGTGTCGCCCAGGGCGGGACTCTCCAGCAGGCGCCTTCTCACCTCGTCGGTGAAGTACGGGAACCGCATCTGATCGGCGCTGCCCCTCGGAATCAATTCGAGCGGAGCCCCCTCGGCGGCGAGCGCCACTTCGCGTCCGATCCATCCCAGGTCGACCATGGTCTGCAGCACGAGAGTCCGCCGCGCCCGCGCCCCCTCGGGGTTGTCGTACGGGTTGAGCGTTGTCGGCGCATTGATCAGCCCCGCCAGGAGCGCGGACTGAGCGAGGGTCAGGTCTCCCACCGGCGTGCCGAAGTACCGCCGAGCGGCCGCCCCAATGCCGTACGAGGTCTCGCCGAAGAAGATCGTGTTCAGGTATCGCTCCAGGATCTCCTGTTTGGTGAGGGTCTCCTCGAGACGGAGGGCCAGGCCGATCTCGGCCGCCTTCCGCTCGAGGGTCAGGTCATCGCTCAACAACACCGTCCGGGCGTACTGCTGGGTGATGGTCGATCCCCCCTCGACCACCGCCCCGGCGGCGATGTTCGCCTTGGCGGCTCGGGCGAGGGAGCGAATGTCGACACCGGAGTGGATCCAGAAGCGGCGATCCTCGATGGCGACGACCGCGTTGACCAGGTCGGTGGGCAGATCGCCGTACGCGACGAGTACACGGTCTTCCTCCGCGTGCCACTCGGCGAGAACCGAGCCATCGGCCGCGTAGACCGTGGTGGTGAGGCCGCCCGCTCCAATGCCCGGATCCTCGATTGGTGCTATCGAGCAGGCGGCGGTGGCGAGCAGCGCTATCGTCACCACACCCGCCCTCATGCGAGGCATGTGGGTTGTGTGTCCGCGCGGAACGTTAGTGGCCGACCGCGCTACGTCACGGGATTGTCCACAGAGGCGACGCCGAGGAGGAACCTCCACCGGCGCCCGGCGGCTCGGGTTATCCCCACCCGGGGGGTCGAGCGCACCCGGCCCGGAATCGGGGCTCCTTCCACCTGCACCAGCCCCGCCAGGAGCGACGAGCCATCGAGCGCACCGGTGATGCCCAGGGCCTGGGTGAGCTTGCCGGGCCCGTCGCAGAGGTGATCGGTCCTCCCCCGCCGCCGCCTGATCGCCGCCGCCCCCTCCGCCACGAGGCCGCCGCGGAGCAGGACCGCCGAGGCGCTGCCGGCGGGCCCACAGACCACGTTGGCGCACCAGTGGACGCCGTAGGACCGGTACACGTAGAGGGTTCCCGGCGGACCGAACATCGCCTGGTTGCGGGGGGTCGGTCCCCCGTGGGCATGGCTGGCGGGGTCGTCACCGCCCCCGTACGCCTCCACCTCCGTGAGGATGACTGCGGTGCGCACCGCCTCGATCTCCGACACCAGCAGCCGCCCCAGCAGGCCGCGAGCTGCCGCCACCACCGGGCCGCCCAACAGCGCCGCGAGGTCGTTCACCGGGCCAGGTGGAGCAGCAGCGCCTTGAAGGCGTGGAGGCGGTTCTCCGCCTGGTCGAACACTCGGCTCCTCTCGTGATCCATCACCCCGTCGGCCACCTCGTCGCCGCGGTGGGCGGGGAGGCAGTGGAGGAAGATCGCCGCCGGAGCGGCCTTGGCGAAGAGGCGCTCATCGACCCGGTAGGCCTGGAACAGGGCCCGGCGAGCGGACGCCTCGGCCTCCTGGCCCATCGACGCCCAGACGTCGGTGTAGACGGCGTCGGCGCCGCCCACCGCCGCCACCGGATCCTCGGTCACCACGATGTCCACGCCGGGTGCGGCGATCGCCCGGGCCGCCGCCACCACGTCCGCCGGCGGTTGGTAGCCGGCAGGCGCCGCCACCCGGATCGATACCCCCATGGCCGCGCCGGCGATCATCAGCGAGGCACACACGTTGTTGCCGTCCCCGACGTACGCCATCACCGCGCCGTCGAGCGGCCGCGTCTCGGCGAGGGTCTGCAGATCGGCCAGCGCCTGGCACGGGTGCTCGACGTCGGACAGGAGGTTGATCACCGGCGCCTCGGCGTTGGCGGCGATGGTGTCGAGATCACGATGGTGGAACACCCTGAACGCCAGGACGTCGAGGTACCGGTCCAGCACCCGGGCCACGTCGGCGACCGCCTCACGCGAACCCAGACCCACCTCGTCCTGCTTGAGCACCACCGGCACCCCGCCCACGTCGGTGATGGCCACCTCGCAGGACACGCGCGTGCGGGTCGAGGGCTTTTCGAAGAAGAGGCCAACACGCAGCCCGGCCAGCGTCCCGCGGACCGCCGCCCGATCGCGTTTGACGACGGCAGCCTGGTCGAGCACCGCACGCAAACCGCCCGCACCCAGGTCCCTCACCCGCAGGAAGTCCACGTCATGCTCCTCTCAACCGGCCACCCAGCTCGCGCAACACCACCGCCGTCAGCTCCCCGCGTACCGGCACGAGGTCCTGGTCCGTCAGCGTCCGGCCGGGGTCCCGGTACGTGAGGCGAACGGCGACGCTCTTGCGGCCCGGATCCAGGGGAGGGCCGCCGAACACATCGAAGACCACGATGCGCTCCAGCTGCTCTCCCCCGGCCCGCCGGATGGCCTCGATCAGGGCACCGGCGGGAACGGCTTCTGCCAGGTCGAAGGCGAGGTCGAACACCACCGGCGGGAGGGCGCTCGGCACCGTGAAGGCCCCGAGCCGCGGGGCGAAGGCGGCCAGGTCGAGCTCGCCTGCCACCACCCGGCAGTCGATGGCGAACCGGCCCGCGACCGCAGGGTGGATCTCCCCCACGACGCCGACCGGGTTCCCGCCGACGACGATCGCCGCCGACCGTCCAGGGTGGAATCCCGTCTGCGGTTCGCCGTCGAGGGCGTACTCGGTCCGCAGCGCCCCGAAGAGGGTCACCAGCAGGCCCACCGCATCACGGGCGTCCCGGTCGGCGGCGGGCTCCCACGACGGTCCGGGGATGCGGCCGGCGGCGGCAAAGGCCAAGTGGTGCGGTTGTTCGGGGAGCTCGCCGGAGGACGGGAAGAACACCGTGCCCATCTCGAAGAGTGCCACCTCCGAACGGAGCTGCGCCTGGTTGATCCTGATCCCGTCGAGCAGCCCGGGGATCAGGGTGGTGCGCAGGAACGCCCGTTCGTCGCTCAGCGGGTTGCGCAGTCTCACCGGGCGGCGTCTGCGGTCATCGGGATCGGTCACGAAGGCGGCGATCTCGTCGAGCCCGACGAAGTCGAAGGACATCGTCTCGAAGAAGCCGGCGCCGATCATGGTTCGGCGCACCGCCCGCCGCACCACCTCGTCGGGCGGGAGGCCGCCCCCGCCGCCCCTCGGGAGCCGGGCGGGGATGCGGTCGAACCCGTGGAGCCTCGCCACCTCCTCGACCAGGTCGGCCGGGCGGCTGACGTCGGGGCGGAAGGAGGGAACGGTGACTCTCATCGGGCGGGATCCCTTCACGGTGAACCCGAGCCGGGTGAGGTACCCGGCCGTCTCGTCGCGCTCGAGGGCAACGCCGAGGAGCCGCTCCACCTCGCCCGACGGCAGGGCGACGGTGACAGGCACGTGCGGGCGGGGATGCTCGTCGACCAGCGGCCCGATGGGCGATCCACCGGCCACCTCGCCGATCAGGGCGGTCGCCCGTGCCGAGGCGACCGGGGGCAGTTCGGGGTCGACGCCCCGCTCGAACCGGGCCACCGCCTCGGTCCGCAGGCCGTGGCGCTTGCCGGTGAGGAGCACCCCGGTCGGCTCGAAATGAGCCACCTCGAGCAACACCCGCCGCGTGGTGTCGGAGACCTCGGAGTCCCCGCCGCCCATGATCCCGGCGAGCCCGAGCGCTTCCCGGGGTGAGGCGATCACCAGGTCGGCGGCGTCGAGTCGCCGGTCCACCCCGTCGAGCGTTCGCAGCCGCTCCCCCGGCGCCGCCCTGCGCACCACGATCGTCTCGTCGGGCACGAGGTCGAGGTCGAAGGCGTGCAACGGCTGGCCCAACTCCAGCATCACGTAGTTGGTGACGTCGACGATGTTGCTGATCGGCCGCTGGCCGCCCGCCCGCAGGCGCTGCCGCATCCACAGGGGCGACGGTCCGACGGTCACCCCGCCGATCTCACGGGCGGTGAACCGCGGACAACCCTCCGGATCCTCGATCCTCACGGCGACCCGCGACGCGCCCGCTCCCGGCACGGTGGCAACCGGCACGGGGCGCAGTGGAATGTCGTAGAAGGCGGCAAGGTCGCGGGCGATGCCGTACACCGACATGGCGTCGGGGCGGTTGGGCGTGATCGCCACGTCGAACACCACGTCGGGGAGGGCCACCTGATCCGCAACGTCCTCCCCGGGAGCGCCCCGATCGAGCACGAGGATGCCGCCCCCCTCCTCGCCGAGGCCGAGCTCCCTCTCCGAGGAGATCATCCCGGGGGAACGGACACCGCGGATGGTGCGCTCCCCCACCTCGAGACCTCCGGCGAGCACCGATCCCACGGTGGCGTAGGCCACGGTGGCACCGGCCTCGAAATTCCAGGCCCCGCAGACGACCTCCTTGCCCCCCGCCCCGTCGTCGATGGTCACCAGCCGGACCCGGTCGGCCGACGGGTGAGAACGGATCGCCTCGACCCGGGCGACGACCACGCCCGAGAACGGCAGCGCGAGGGAGTGCACCTCCTCCACCTCGATCCCGACCCCGTTGAACACCGACACCAACTGCTCCGCGTCGGTGGTCGGGAGGTCGATGAACTCGCCCAGCCATCGCAGCGAGACCCTCATCGGAACTGCTCCAGGACCCTGAGGTCGGGATCGAAGAAGAACCGCAGCTCGGGAATCGAGTGGCGCACCATCGCCAGCCGGTCGATCCCCACCCCGAAGGCAAACCCGGACACCGCGGCGGGGTCGTAACCCGCCGAGGCCAGGACGTTGGGATCGACCACTCCGCATCCGAGCAGCTCGATCCACCCGGTGTTCTTGCAGGTGCGGCAACCCGACCCGTCGCAGGCGAAGCACGACACGTGCATCTCGGCGGACGGCTCGGTGAACGGGAAGAAGTGGGGCAGGAACCGCACTCGCCTCCCCCCTCCGAAGAAGGCATCGGCGAAATAGCCGAGGGTGCCCTTGAGGTCGGCGAAGGAGATGTCGGTGTCGACGGCGAGGCCCTCCATCTGATGGAAGACCGGGGTGTGGGTGGCGTCGACCGCGTCGCGCCGGTAGCAGCGGCCGGGCACCACCACGTACACCGGCGGCGGATGCGATTCCATCCATCGCGCCTGGACCGGCGAGGTCTGGGTCCGCAACAGCACGCCCTCGGGATCGGCGCCGTGCTCGACGTACAGCGTGTCGCTCTCCAGACGGCTCGGATGGGTCGGAGGGGTGTTGAGAGCGTCGAAGTTGTAGTAGGCGGTCTCCACCTCCGGACCCGCCGCCACCGTGTACCCCAGCCCGAGGAAGATGTCGACGATCTCATCCCACACCTGGGCCACGAGGTGCGCGGCCCCGAGAGCGGGCGCCCTTCCCGGCAGCGTCATGTCGAATCGCTCCGAGGCGAGCCGCGCGTCGACCTCGGCCAGGCCGAGGCGCTCCCGTCGCGCCGCGATGGCGCCGGTCAGGGACGCGGCGACCGCGTTCACCGACATCCCCACCTCGCGGCGCTTCTCGGGGGTGGCATCGCGCAACGACCGGCGAGCGGCGGTCACGGGCGACTCGGGGCCGAGCGCTTCGCGCTCGATGGCATCGACCTCCGCCGTCGAAGTCGCTCGTTCGAGGCGTTCCAGCACCGCCGCCTCGTGAGCGCGCAGGTCGTCGGGGCGGATCATGGAGGGGTCAGGTTAGCCCCGGGTTCCCAGCCGCCGAGAAACGCCACGATGGCCCCCGCCACTGCGGCGTTGATGCTCTCGCTCCCCGCGGCCATCGGGATCGTCACCGAGATCGCGCACGCATCGACCACCTCCGACGGCAAGCCGTGGGGCTCGCTGCCGATCAGGATGGCCGCTCCGGCGGGGAGCAGGCCCGGCTCCGACCCGCCCCGCGGCACCGTCGCCACCAGCGTGCGCCCGCGCCGGAGCTCGTCGAGCGTCGCCACCCGCCCGACGCCGGTGCGGAAGTGGCCCCCGGCGGCGGAGCGGAGCACCTTGGGCGCCCAGGTCTCCGCCGCCCCCGGGCCGGCGAGGTAGTCGTGACCGAAGGCCGCCGCCGTGCGGATCAGCGTCCCGCAGTTGCCCGGGTCCCCCACGCCCCAGGCGACCAGCGACCGGCGTCCCGGCCGGGCATTGTCGGCGGGCACCGCGAGGACGGCCACCGGGCTCTGCGCCTGGCGGGTGGTCGACACCTTGGCGAGGACGTCGGGGGTCACGAGGATCAGCGGACACCCTGAGGCGTCGGCGATGCGCCGCGCCGTCTCATCCCCCTCCAGCGCGAAGAGGCGCTCGAACCCCAACCCGGCAGCGGCGGCCTCCCCGGTGAGCACGGGACCCTCGAGCAGCGTCAGCCCCGTCCTCTTCCGTTCACGACCGGCACCGAGGCGGGCGGCGGCGACGATGATGGGGTGCCGCAGCGAGGAGATCGCGGGCGCCGCTCCCGATCCGGTCACGAGGATGGCCGCCTAGGCGTGTGGGAGGCCTGCCGCCTTGACCAGCGCCCCGAACGCCGACGGATCCGACACCGCCATCTCGGCCAGCATCTTGCGGTCGATCTCGATTTCGTTCGCCTTCAGGCCGGCGATCAGGCGCGAGTACGTGGTGCCGTGTTCTCGCGCTGCAGCGTTGATCCGGGCGATCCACAGCCGCCGGAAGTCGCCCTTGCGGGTGCGCCGGTCGCCGTAGGCGTCCTGCATGGCGTTCATCACCTGCTCGTTGGCCGCCCGCAAGCGGCGGCTCCTCGAGCCCTTGAACCCCTGCGCCCGCTCGAGGATCTTGCGACGACCCTTCCTCGAGTTGACGGCGCGCTTGACTCGTGCCATCAGCGGCCTCCTAGCGTCCCAACATCCGGTCGACCCTTGCCCGATCGGCGGCCGACACCGGGGCGTCGCCGTCGAGACGACGGAGACGCCGGCTCGACTTCTTCCCGACCTTGAGGTGGGCGCGGCCGGCCTGACGCCGGCGAACCCGCCCCGCGCCCGTCACCTCGAACCGCTTGGCCGCGGACCTCCGTGTCTTCTGTTTCGGCATGTCCTGCTCACTCCTCCGTCGTGGCCTGCTCCACGGCGGCAGGCTGGTCCGCTGATTCGCGCCGGCGCTTCTCCGGCATGAACTGCATCGTCATGTTGCGGCCCTCGAGCCTCGGTCCCGTCTCCACCGAGCCGTATCCGGCCACTTCCTCGGCGAGCCGCTTCAGGATCCGCTCCCCCAGCTCGGGATGGCTGAGCTCACGGCCCCGGAACATCAGCGTCACCTTGACCTTGTCCCCTTCGTCGAGGAACTCCAGCACCCGGCGCTTCTTCCAGTCGTAGTCGTGGTCGTCGGTCTTGGGCCGGAACTTCACTTCCTTGACAACCGTGCGGGTCTGCTTCTTGCGGGCCTCACGCTGGCGAACGGACTGCTCGTACTTGAACTTTCCGAAGTCCATCAGCCGACAGACCGGGGGCCTGGCATCCGGGGCGACCTCGACGAGGTCCAGTCCCAGTTGGGAAGCAAGCCACCTCGCCTCTTCGAGTTTCTTGACCCCGATCTGGCTCCCGTCGGGTGCTACCACCCGCACCTCCTTGGCCCTGATCTTGTCGTTGACCCTGAGTTCCTGGGTGATGTTCGGTCGACCTCCTAGGCGGCCAGAAGAACGGAAAGACGGCAGGAGCTGCCGTCTTCTCGGGGAGAGGACCTCGGCTCACTCCGCGTCCCCCAGGGGATGGCGGGTGGCCGGGTGGGAAGCAGCGCCTCCGCTTTCATTCGGTTGTGGCCCGGCAGTATAGGCGGGGAAGGGACCGGCACCGGAAACCCGTCCACTCGGGAGCGCTCACCCCTCCTCCGCGTCGAACAGCATCCCCTGGGGATTGGGGCGCTCGAAGCGCCGCAGGCCGTTCCACATCAGGGCGTCCATGAAGACCCACGACCGCCGATGGATGGCGCTCGGACCGTACCCCTGGAGGGCGGCGCGATGGCGCGGCCCCGGGTACCCCTTGTTGGATTCGAACCAGTACTGCGGATAGTGCTCGGCCTCGGCGCGCATGATCCGATCCCGGGTGACCTTGGCGAGGATCGACGCCGCCGCGATCGACAGGCAGCTGACATCGCCCCTGACGATGGTGGTCGTCCGCGGCAACCCGACGAAGTCCCATGAACCGTCGACCAGCACGGCGTCCGGGGTGATCGCCAGTCCCTCAAAGGCACGGCGTGCCGCCAGCCGCTGGGCATCCGCCATGCCCAACTCGTCGCACTCGACGTGAGAGGCGTGGCCGACCGCCCAGGCGAGGCACCAGTCGGCGATCCGGCCGAACATCGCCTCGCGCTCTGGCTCGGTGAGCATCTTGGAGTCGCGAATCTTGTACACCCGCCGATCCCGCGGGATCACTGCCACCCCGACCGTGATCGGGCCCGCCCAGGCACCCCGGCCGACCTCGTCGGCGCCGACGACGACCTCGACGCCCTCCTCCCACAACGCCCGCTCGGCCCCGGTGCCGGGAGCATGCCCCTTGAGGGACTCCCGCAGGGTGGGAACGGTCGGCACCGGCCGACCCTACTACGGGAGGCCGCCGACGCGGCGCAACGCCCGGGCGGTGCGTACCGCCGCCTCTGCCGCCTCGGCGCCCTTGTTCCCAGGGCCGGGACGGCTCCGCGCGGCGGCGTGGTTGGGGTCACGGGCGGTGAGCACTCCGAACCCGACGGGGATCCCGGTGGTGATGGCGACCTGGCGAAGCCCGGCGGCGCACTGGGTGGCGACATGCTCGTAATGGTCGGTCTCTCCGGCAATCACCGCGCCGAGTGCCACCACCGCGTCGTACCCCGCCGTGGCGAGGCGGGCGACGACGACCGGGAGCTCGAAGGCACCGGGGACGTGCACCACCATCGGATCCTCTGCCCCGGCGCCGGCCAGCGCCTCGAGCGCCCCGGCGAGGAGGCCGGAAGTGACCGCGGCGTTGAAGTCGGCCACGGCGACGGCGATCCGCAGGCCGGCGGCGTCGAACGAACCGGTGATCTCAGCCATCGGCCTCCAGATCCATGAGGTGCCCCATCTTGGCGACCTTGGCCGCCAGGTAGTCACGATTCTCCGGCGTCGGAGTGGTCTGCAGGGGCACCCGCTCGATGATGCTGAGCCCATATCCCTCGAGCCCGGCCCGCTTCGCCGGGTTGTTGGTCAGGAGCCGCATCGAGGTGACCCCGAGATCGACCAGGATCTGCGCACCGATCCCGTAGTCACGGGCGTCGGCGGGGAACCCTAGGTCGAGGTTGGCCTCCACGGTGTCTCGTCCATGCTCCTGCAGGGCGTATGCCTGGAGCTTGTGCATGAGACCGATCCCTCGCCCCTCATGCCCCCGGAAGTACAGGACCACGCCGGCGCCTTCGGCGGCGATCTTGCGCATCGCATCGCGCAACTGCAGCCCGCAGTCGCATCGCAGGCTACCGAACACGTCGCCGGTGAGGCACTCCGAATGCACCCGCACCAGGACGCCCTCTTTTCCGGCGACGTCACCCTTGACGAGCACGATGTGCTGGGTGCCGTCGAGCGTCGATTCGTAGCCGACCGCGGTGAACTCCCCGAACTCGGTCGGGATCCGCGCCTCGGCGATGCGCTTGACGAATCGCTCCCGGTGGCGCCGGTAGGAGATGAGGTCGGCGATGCTGATGATCGGGATCGAATGCCGTTCGGCGAAGGCGGTGAGTTCGGGAAGCCGGGCCATCGATCCGTCCTCGTTGACGATCTCACACAGCACCCCCGACGGGTAGAGCCCGGCGAGGCGGGTGAGGTCCACCGCCGCCTCGGTGTGGCCGGCACGCTTGAGGACGCCACCCTCGTGGTACCGCAGCGGGAAGATGTGGCCGGGGCGCGCCAGATCCTGCGGGCGGGTGGCAGGATCGATGAGCGCCTCGATGGTGGCCGCCCGGTCGGCGGCCGAGATGCCGGTGGTGGTCCCCTGGATGTAGTCCACCGACACCGTGAAGGCAGTCCGGTGCGAGTCGGTGTTCTCCACCACCATGAGCGGGAGGCGTAGCTCGTCGAGGCGCGCCCCTTCCATCGGCACACAGATCAGGCCCGACGTGTACCTCACCATGAAGGCGATCCGCTCGGGCGTGGTCAGTTGGGCGGCGATGATCAGGTCGCCCTCGTTCTCCCGATCGGCGTCGTCTACCACGACCACGAACTCGCCACGGGTGACCGCCGCCACGGCATCGGGGATCGGAGAGAAGGTCACGCCCGCGCCTCCAGGAGCCGCTCGACGTACTTGGCCAGGACGTCGACCTCGAGATTGAGTCGCCGCCCCGGGCCGATCCCGGCGAAGGTCGTCACCTGCAGCGTGTGCGGGATCAAGACGAACTCGAACCCCGCCGCGTCGACTCCCGAGACCGTGAGGCTCACGCCGTCCACGGCGACCGAGCCCTTTTCCACGACGTAGCGGAGCAGATGTGGGGGCGCGTTCAGCCACACCCGGAGCGCATCGCCCTCGCCGGTGACGGCGCGTACCGTGGCGACGCCGTCGACGTGCCCCTGGACGATGTGCCCGTCGAATCTCCCTGCCGCCCCGAGGGGCCGCTCCAGATTGACCCGGACGCCGCGTTCGAGGTCCCCGAGGTTCGTCCTCTGCAGCGTCTCCGCAACCGCCTCCACCTCGAAACGGGGGCCGCCGACCGCCACCGCGGTCAGGCACACCCCGTTGACGGCGATCGAGTCACCCACCGAAAGCCCGTCGGCGGTGCGCGGGCCCTCGATGGTCGCCCGGATGCCGCCGGCGGTGGCCCGCACTTCGTCCACGGTGCCGCTCTCGGTCACGATTCCGGTGAACATCATGCAGGCTCCGCGTCGATTCTCACGTCCGGCCCGACCCGGACCACCTCTTTGATCTCCACCCTGGCGAGATCGGCCACCGTGGCGAAGACCCCCTCGACGGTGGCCAGCCCGCGTCCCCCGGCCACCGCTCCGGCGACGTAGACCACGAAGCGGTCGACCAGTCCCGCCCGGGTGAACGCCCCGGCGACCGAGGGCCCACCCTCGACCAGAAGATCGACGATGTCGCGCTTGCCCAGGTCGTCGAGCACGGCGGCGAGGTCCACCCCGTCCTCTCCCGGGAGCACCGTCACCTCGCCGCCAGACTCGATCGGACGCATGGCGTACACCAGCGGGTCGCGCCGCAGCACCTTGGCGTCCGCCGGAAGCGGGTGCCGGCCGGTGAGCACGACGGGGCGCGGCTGGCGGCCCGAGAACCCATCCAGACGAACCGAGAGCTCCGGGTCGTCGACGCGCACCGTTCCCGCACCCACCAGGATCGCGTCGGAGCGCGACCGGAGCAGGTGGGCGTCGTGGCGCGCCTCGGGCGAGGTGATCCATCGCGACGACCCGTCGGCCGCCGCCGCCTGCCCGTCGAGCGTGGATGCCATCTTGAGGGTGACCCGCGGCCGTCCGGTGCGCCGGTGGTGGAAGTATCCCGGGTCCACTGCCTCGGCATCGACACCAGGGAGGCCGACCTGGACGTCGATGCCCCCCTTCCGCAGTGCGGCGATCCCCCTCCCGGCGACCTGCTCATCGGGGTCGCCGGCTCCGACCACCACCCTGGCGACCCCGGACCGCAGCACCGCCACCGCGCACGGCGCAGTTCGTCCCTGGTGGGCGCAGGGTTCCAGGGTCACGACGAGGACACCGCCCCGCGCCCGTTCACCTGCCGCTGCCAGGGCGAGCGCCTCGGCGTGCGGCGTCCCCGGCTCCACGTGGACACCCTCGCCGACGACGACACCCGCCCGGTCGACGACGATGGCGCCGACCCGGGGATTGGGGTGGGGGTGCGCAGCGGAGGCGAGGACGATCGCCGTCCGCATCAGGTCCCGCTCGTCGGCAGCCATGGTATGGCGCTCCCGCGTCTGAGGGCACGCGAACGCGAGCGCGCGAACACGTGCCCTTCTTCTCTCATCCGGACTGTCACCGTCGGCTCCGGGATTCCACCGGGTCGGCCTCCGTCGGAGGTTCGCGGGCTGTCACCGCCGGTAGGGAGTTGCACCCTGCCCCGAAGAAGGGCTCTGCGCACCGGAGTCTACCCCCGGCTGCGCCGGCTTCTTCCCGGGGTCAGCGCCCGCGCCGGTCGATCCGATACGACGAGCCGGCCTCGGTCTTGGCGTGTTCTTTCATCTCGGAGGCCACGGCGGAGGCTTCCCACTCGCTCGAGAAGGTGCGCCGCACGTTGGTCGCCACGCCCATCGAGATCGACACGACCGGGAAGGCATGGCGCTCGCCGCGGCGATCGATGACCTCGACGAACCCCCGCAGTGCATCCTGAGGGTCGTAGAAGTCGAGGATGCCATCGTCGAATCGCTCCACGACCTCCTTGCAGAACTGCTCGCCGAAGGACGGGCTCATCACCATGATGAAGTCGTCCCCTCCCACGTGGCCGATGAAACACGTCGGATCGCCCACCTCGAGCGCCGCCTCGACGAGGGTGTTCGCCGTGAACTTGATGACGTTGTCACCCCGCATGAACCCGTAGTGGTCGTTGAACGCCTTGAAGTTGTCCAGGTCGGCGTGGATCACCGCCACCGGGCCACCGCCGGTCACCCGCCGCTCGAGTTCCTCGGCGATCCGGAAGTTCCCCGGGAGCCCGGTCAAGGGAGACAGATCGCGCATCGCCCGCGACCGGCGCAGCACCGATCCCACCCGAGCGAGCAGCTCCTCGATGTCGAAGGGCTTTTGCACGTAGTCGTCGGCGCCCCCCTGCAGGCCGCGGACGAGGTCGCGCACGTTGGCCTTGGCGGTGAGCAGCACGATCGACACGCTGGTGGTGGCGGGGCTGGTCTGCAGCCTTCGGAGCACCTCGAAGCCGTCCACCCCGGGCATCATGAGATCGAGCAGGACGAGGTCGGGGGGGTCGGCAAACGCCTGCTGCAGGCCGTCCTCGCCGTCGCGGGCGGTACACACGGTGTACCCCTCGAGCTCGAGGCTCGTCTCGACGAACCGGACGATGTCGGGATCGTCGTCGATGACCAGGATTCGTTCGCTCATTGTGTCCCGTCGACGGCAGCACGAAGGCGCTCGACTGCCGCGACGGGATCGGGCGATCCGAAGATCGCCGTGCCGGCCACGAACACGTTCGCCCCGGCGGAACGCGCCAGTCGAGCAGTCTCGGGGGTCACTCCCCCATCGATCTCGATATCGGCGCGCAGCCCGGCCCGCTCAACCAACTTCCTGGCCGCCTCCACCTTGGCCAAAACGCCCGGAATGAAGGCCTGTCCCCCGAAACCGGGGTTCACCGACATGACCAGCAGCAGATCGCACAGCTCCATGAACGGCGCCACCGCCTCGAAGGGGGTGGCGGGGTTGAGCACGAGGCCGAAGTCGAGGCCCAGATCTCTCGCGGCGGAGGCGGCGAGGACGGGTTGGGGGTGCACCTCGATGTGGACCGTGACCAGGTTCGCCCCGGCGGCTTTGAGCGGGGCGAAGAGCGAGATCGGGTTCGTGACCATCAAATGGCAATCGAAGTAGAGGTCGGTGGTGGCGCGCAAGGCGGCGATCACCGGCATCCCGAACGAGAGGTTGGGCACGAAGTGCCCGTCCATGACGTCGAGGTGCAGCAGGTCGACCCGGCCGGCCACCCGGGAGACGTCGTCGGCGAGGCGGGCGAAATCGGCAGCGAGGATCGAGGGGGCGATCTTGACGACCATCGCTCGGCAGGTTACCGGGCAGGTCACCGATCACCCGGCACCAGGGCGACCGACCGGGCGATCGGGCGCAGCACCGGCCGCCGGGCTCCCTGGTACCTTCGGCCGATGGACCGCCATCGCATCGATCCCGGCGCCGGCGTGCGCCTCGCCGATCACGATCCCGCCGACACCGCCGGAACAGGACCGATCGGCGGCCAAGAAGCGCTCCAAGGCCCTCCGCAAGCGGCTGGAGGGCCTCCAGGAGGTCCTGTACGCCGAAGGCCGGCATCGGCTGCTCGTCGTGCTGCAGGGAATGGACACCTCGGGGAAGGACGGAGTGATCCGCCACGTGTTCGAGGGAGTGAACCCTCAGGGCGTCTCCGTGGCGTCGTTCAAGCGGCCGACACCCGAGGAGCTCGCCCACGACTACCTGTGGCGGGTCCACCCTCACACTCCGGGCGACGGGCACATCACCATCTTCAACCGCAGCCACTACGAGGACGTGCTCGCCGTGCGCGTCCACTCCCTGGTGCCGTCTGAGCGCTGGGGGCGGCGCTACGACCACATCAACGCCTTCGAGCGGATGCTCGCCGACGAAGGCACCACGATCCTCAAGTTCTTCCTCCACATCTCCCGCGAGGAACAGGCGGCGCGGCTGCGCAGCCGAATCGACGACCCCACCAAGCAATGGAAGTTCTCCTCGGCCGACCTCGGCGAGCGGGCGCTGTGGGACGACTACGTCGCCGCCTACGAGGCCGTGCTCTCGTCGACCAGCACTGCGTGGGCTCCGTGGTGGGTGGTGCCCAGCGACCACGAGTGGTATCGCAACCTGTTCGTCGGTTCGGTGATCGCCGACACGCTCGAGGGCCTCGAGATGGAATACCCTCCGCCCGCCGAAGGACTCTAGAACGTGGTCATCGGCTGAGTGGTGATCCCCCCGGCTCGCCCGTCGGAACTCGCCGGCTTACACCACTTCCCGGGCGCGCTGCTCCCGAAGACCGGCGAGGATCTTCTCCGGTGTGATCGGGAGATCTGTGATACGCACCCCGATGGCGTCGAATAGCGCATTGGCGATGGCTGGTGCGGTTGCCGCAGCAGCCGGCTCACCGATGCCTTTGGCACCATATGGCGCTTCCGGGTGGTCGGACTCCACCACGATCGGGACGATCTCGGGCAGGTCGTGGATCGTCGCCACTCGGTAGTCGACGAGATTGCCGTTTTCGATCCGCCCATCTCGTGTCTCGAACTCCTCGAAGAGTGTGTTTGAGATGCCCATCACCACGCCGCCCTCGATCTGCTGCTCGCACAGGGTCAGGTTGATGGGTCGCCCCACGTCCGCCGCGGCTGCCACCTTCACGACGCGGAGCATGCCTGTCTCGATGTCGACCTCCACCTCCACGGCCTGGGAGGCGATCATCCAGAAGATCGTGCTCAACCATTCCGCTCCCTCGTCGGCCTCGAGGAGCGGTGAACCGGCACTGCTGTACCGGGCCTCGGCGAGCAGCGAACATCCCCCGGCTTCATACCTTCCCAGCAACTCGCTCAGGGTCATGCGGGGACCCCTGTCCCTCTCGCTGATGACACCATCCTGAAGCTCCAGACGCGGAGGTTCGATTCCCAGTACCTCCCCGGCCATGGCCAGCACCCTCGCTCGCAACTCAAGGCCCGCGCTTCTGATGGCATTCCCCACATGGAACGTGGTACGACTGGAGGCGACCGGTCCGTTGAATGGGGTGGTGGCGGTGTCGGTCGCGGGGAGCGATACCACGTCGACGGGGACACCAATGGCCTCCGCCGCGATCTGCGACAGCGCTGTCTCCTGTCCTGCGCCGATCTCAGGGGCGGCGCACAGCACCGTCACTTCTCCGTGTTGCTCGAGCCTGATGCCAACATTCGAACTGGTCGGGGTCAGCGTCTCCTTGATCATCGTGGCCATGCCCTTGCCGCGTCGGAGATGCGATGCGGGCGCCCGCTCCACCATTCCCCATCCGATCTCCCGCCCGATCAGCTCGAGGGTCTCCTTGACGTTCACCCCACGAATCACCTGTCCGTTGATCCACTTGTCGCCCTCCCGATAACCATTGGCCAGGCGGAGCATCAGGGGATCGAGTCCGAGACCGTGGGCGATGATGTCCATCTGCGACTCGCAGGCCCAGGCCGCCTGGGTAGTGCCGTACCCGCGGTACGAGCCCGTGGGACAGGTGTTGGTGTACACCATCCGCGAGCGGAACTCGACATTGGGGATGCGGTACGGGCCGAACACCGCCTTGGGCCCACGGATCGCGATGCCGACCGCGTTCGAGGCATAAGCACCGCCGACCCACACGAAGTCGGCCTGCCGAGCCGTGAGCACTCCATCCCGGCTCACCCCTGTCTTGAGCCTGATACGGGCGGGCATCCTGAGCCGGGAGGCGACGAGGTCCTCCTCCCTGGAAAACGCCACCCGCACCGGTCGGCCCGGGATCTGCCGGGCAAGTGCCACCGCCACTGCCTCCGCAATCAGCGTGCCCTTGCCTCCGAACGATCCTCCGACATAGCCCACCACGATCCGCACCTGCCCGCGGGGGATGCCCAGCGCCGTGGCAAGCTCGTCGCGTAGTTGGAACGGTCGGTCGGTCGAGACCCACAGCGTGTATCGATGATCGACGGGGCCGTACACCGCCACCGCGGTGTGTGGCTCCAGCGCCACATGGCTGACCGCGTGAACGGAGAACTCGTCCTCGAAGACCATGTCGGCCTGTCGAAAGCCTTCTTCGACGTCACCGTGGGAGTACCGAGTGACCGAGTTGATGTTGCTGTGGGGAACGATCTCGTGGCGACCGCGTCTGTACGTGTGAAGATCGGGATGGACCAGTGGGGCATTCGAGTCCAGCGCTTGATCAGCGTCCAGCACCGCGGGCAACTCCTCGTATCGCACGGTGATGAGATCGACCGCCTCCTGAGCCTGGCGTTCGGTGTCGGCCGCCACTGCGGCCACGGGCTCACCCGCGAATCGGACGCGGTCGATGGCAAGGAATGGCTGGTCCTGGATGGACGCCCCGAAGGTGAAGGGGAAGTCCCGGCCCGTGACCACAGCCCGCACCCCTGGAGCGATCTTCGCCCGGGATGTGTCGATCGCCACGATGCGAGCGTGGTGATGGGGACTGCGGAGAACAGCCCCGTGGAGCATTCCTGGTCGCACGACATCACTCCCAAACTCCGCGGCCCCGGTCACCTTCGCAGGTGCATCGATCCGCGGAAGGCGCTCCCCGATCCGGCTCATGGCGAGAGCCTCTGCTCGATCGCGACTCCGATCGCGGCAAGCACACGCTGGTACGTACCGCACCGACAGAGCACGCTCGACAGGGCGTCGCGAATCTCTTCCGGTTCAGGGCTGGGATTCGCTCGCAGCAGGGACTCGGCCGCCACCGCCATGGCGGGTGTGCAGTAGCCACACTGCACGGCACCCGCGGCCACGAACGCCGCTTGAACCGGAGACAGTACGCCCCCGGCGGCAAGACCCTCGACTGTGATCACCACGTGGCCGCCGGCCTCGACAGCCAGCAGCAGGCAAGCGTTGACGGCGTGTCCATCGACGAGAACGAGACACGAACCACACTCGCCGACACCGCAGCCCTCTTTGGTGCCAGTGAGGTGCACGCGTTCCCTGAGCCATTCCACCAAGGTGACGTTGGGCTCGACCTCATCCTCGTATCGCTGGCCATTGACCGACAGGTCGATTCGCATCAGCGCGGCCCGATCTGGCCACGGGCGGTGGCGACCGCGCTCTTCAGGGCCCTTACCGTCAGGACCGCGGCCAGCTCCCGCCGGTACTCAGCGCTCGCCCTCACGTCGCTGATCGGGCTGATGTCGGCGACGGCGGCACGCCCGGCGGACTCCAGCGCGGTGTCATCGGGAACGCCTCCCACCAGCACGGCCTCGGCAGAGGGCGCTCGCACCGGTGTCGGCGCGACTGACGCCAGGGCAATCCTCGCCGAATCGACAGTCCCCCCCTGGGCAAGGGTCACGGCCGCTGCGACCCCGACCACGGCGAGGTCGCAGGAGCCGCCGCGCCTGCCCAGTTTCAGATAGGAGGTGCCCGTCCGCGGTGGAGGATCGGGGAGGACGATTGCAGAGATGACTTCACCTCCAGCGAGACAGGAGACGCCGGGCCCGCGGTGGAACTCATCGATCGCGATCTCCCGACTTCCCTCCGGGCTCTGGACGACGAGCCGGGCTCCGTGAATGAGCAATGGAGCAGCCGTGTCGGACGCCGGTGACGCCCTGCCCAGGTTGCCCCCGATCGTGGCGAGGTGACGTATCGACTGGGAGGCAAGAACCCTGGATGCCTGCCACAGCGCCATGTACCGACCCCTTATCGCCCCGCAGGCCTGCAAGGCGTCGATACGGACCAGAGGACCTACCTGCAACGCCCCCTCGACACGGCGGATGCCATCCAGGCCCTCGATCAGCTTGAGGTCGACGATCTCCGGGAATCGCACCCTGCCCGACTTCATGTCGACCAGTAGATCGGTCCCGCCTGCAAGAGGACAGGCCCGCTCCCCCGCGTCGGCAAGCAGACTCACCGCCTCCTGCAACGAAGCCGGCTGGTGCAATACGAAGGACCGAAGTCGTCTCACGGAGCTCCGACCGGCTGCGGCGCGCCAGCGTGTGCGAACTCCCCCTCGTGGTTTCGCGCGTTAGGCGCCGCCGCGCCCCTCGATGGAGGCGTGGCCTGAAGGGACAATCTCGGGCCTCTTGAAATCCGCTAGGGAACAACCGGCGATCGGGTGGTTGCCGGTGTCGACGGCCAGAACGCCCAGAACGCCTCGCCCCGGCCGGACCGCTGGCACGCTCACTGGCATCGTGAGGAGGAGACTACCGGCACGACCGACACCTTCAACCACGGCTTCCGCGTGACCGGGCCGCCTCGAACCGGGCCGGTTCGGCCCGCCGCCCGTTCATCCAGGCGAGTGCGTCCATCTCGGCCCGGCCTGCCGGCTGGACCCGGAGCAGCTCGACCACTCCGTCGGCACACCCGAGGAGCACGCGTCCGCCCTCGACGACGGCCATGCCCGGCTCCACCTGGGCGCCGTCGACCTGTAGTGCCCGCCACACCTTGAAGCGTTCCCCGTCGACGACCGCCCACGCCCCCGGCTTGGGGTTGTATGCCCGCACCGCCCGCACCAGCGCCTTCGTCTTGTGAAGCCGGGGGGACACGAAGGCTTCGTCGCCGGTGACCTTGCCGGCCGCGGTCGCCAGCCGGTCGTCCTGGGCCGTGGGGGTGAGCTCCCCCGCCACCCAACCCGGCAGGCTGCGCGCCACCATGCCGCCGCCGAGGGCGGCCAGGCGGTCGGTGAGATCCCCCGCTGTCTCCTCGTGGGAGATCGCGGTCCTCTCTGCGGTGATGATCGGCCCGGTGTCGAGTCCCTGGTCCATCTGCATCAGCGTCACCCCGGTCTCGACATCGCCGGCGAGGATCGCCCTGACGACCGGGCTGGCGCCCCGCCACCGGGGCAGGAGTGAGAAGTGGACGTTGAGAAAGCCCCTCCTCGGGGTGGCTAGCACCGCAGGGGGCACCAGCCGGCCGTAGGCCGCCAGCACCGCCACGTCGGTCTCCTCCAGGAGGTCGGTCACGCCGCCCAGCCGAGCGGGCTGCGCCACGGTCAAGCCCCTCGCCTCGGCGGCGACCTTCACCGCCGGAGGCTGCAGCCGCCCGGAGCGTCCCCGTGGCTTGTCGGGCTGGGTGATCACCACCACCACGTGGGCGACCTGGATCAGGCCGTCCAGCACCGGCACCGCTTCACCCGGCGTGCCCAAGAAGGCGGCCCTGATCACCGCGGTCCCTGAGCCTCGATCGACTCTTCCCGCAGCTCGCGCAGGGCCTCCCGTCGTGTCCGCCTCGGCAGACGCGACAGCAGCAGCGTCCCGTCCACGTGATCGATCTCGTGTTGGAGCACTCGTCCGAGCAGCTCGTCGCCTTCGAACACGACCGGGCGCCCATCGCGGTCCAGACCGCTCGCCCGCACCAGTGCCGGGCGCTTGATCGGCCAGTAGCGGTTGGGTACCGAGAGGCATCCTTCCTCGTACACCCACGACCCGCTGGTCTCCTCCAACACCGGGTTGACCAGGCCGTGGGGGCCCTTGCCGGCGTCGAACACCACGACCCGCAGCCCGATCCCGATCTGAGGGGCGGCCAGCCCCACGCCCGGGGCGGCATACATCGTTTCGATCATGTCGTCGATGAGCCGGCCCACCTCCGGGTCGACGACCTCCACCGGACGCGCCGCCATTCGCAGCACGGGATCGGGAAAGCGCCGAATCGGAAAGATGGCCATGGAGGCGGAGATTACCGGCGAGGCCGTTCCCCGTTCCCCGTCACCCGTCACCCGCCGTTCATGCCCCCTGTCTCCGATGGGAGGGGCCGGAGGAGGGAACGAGGGTCGCAGAGCTCGAGGCGCGTCACCACAAGGCCCCTCACCAATCTCCGATCCACGTCTTGCTGGAGACGGGCGACGGGAGACGGGAGACTCCTTCTTACAGATCGATCGGATCGGCGTCGACCCGTACCCGCGCGCCGCTTTCGCGCCATCTCCCGACGACGGATCGCACCACGGTGCGGGCACTCGCCAGGTCCCGCCCCTGCACCAGCCAGCGGAAGGACTCGCCGGCGTCGGCCGGCCCCAGCACCGTCGCCCGATC
>JAZDHM010000267.1:0-3219 GCA_043805935.1 Actinomycetota bacterium | reverse complement strand
TGAAATCCGGCGCCGAGTCGTCGGTCGAGGCGCAGGAGGTCGCAGCGTGGATCAGGCGTCGCTGAGGAGCGCTCGGGCGGGGGAGCTGGGGGCGTCCGATGCCGGCCGGGAGGTGCGGCTGGCCGGCTGGGTGGCCACCCGTCGCGATCACGGCGGGGTGATGTTCGTCGACTTGCGCGATGCCTCGGGGCTGATCCAGGCGGTCGTCAATCCCGAGGAGAACCCGGCGGCGGGGGCCGTGGCCGCGTCGCTGCGTGACGAGTTCTGCATCGCCCTCACCGGAACAGTCCGGCTGCGGCCCGCCGGGTCGGCCAACCCCGACCTCGCCACCGGCGAGGTGGAGGTGGCGGTGGCCGAGGTGCGGATCCTCTCGCCGTCGGAGCCGCTCCCCTTCCAGATCGACGATCGCGCCGACGTCGATGAGGCACGGCGCCTCGAGTTCCGCTACCTGGACCTGCGGCGGCCGCGGATGGCGGCGAACCTGGTGGCGCGGTCGCGAGCCGTGGCCGCGATGCGGTCCAGCCTCTTCGCCCAGGGGTTCCTCGAGGTGGAGACGCCGACCCTGGTCAAGTCGACTCCCGAGGGGGCACGGGACGTACTCGTGCCGAGCCGCCTCCGCCACGGGTCGTTCTACGCCCTGCCGCAGTCACCGCAGCTGTTCAAGCAGCTGCTCATGGTCGGCGGGGTGGAGCGGTACTACCAGATCGCCCGGTGCTACCGCGACGAGGACTTTCGGGCCGACCGCCAGATCGAGTTCACCCAACTCGACATCGAGGGGTCGTACTGGGGACGCGACGACGTGTTCGGCGCATTGGAGCCCGTCATCGTCGAGGTGGTTCGGGCGCTACGGGGCGTCGATACCGCCGCGCCGTTCCCCCGGCTGACGTGGCAGGAGTCGATGAGCCGGTATGGCACCGACAAGCCCGACCTGCGTTTCGGCATGGAGCTGGTCGAGTTGTCCGCGGCGCTCGCCGCCACCGGGTTCAAGGCCTTCGCCGACGTGATCGCCGGTGGCGGTCTGGTCGCCGGCATCAACGCCGGGCGCCGCGACCTCTCCCGCTCTGCACTCGACGCCCTGGTGGATCGGGCCCGGGACCTGGGCGCGAAGGGCATGGTGTGGCTGGTGGTCGAAGGCGACGGCACCCTGCGCTCGCCGGTCGCCAAGCACCTCTCCGCCAGTGAGCAGGCGTCGCTGGTGGCGGCCCTGAACGCCGCTCCGGGAGACCTCCTGCTGATCGTTGGCGACCGGCCCAAGGTGGCCCGGACCGTGCTCGGAGCGCTCCGGCTGGACATGGGCAAGCCCCCGAGCCACGACGAGCTCCGTTTCCTCTGGGTCACCGACTTCCCGGTGTTCGCGGTATCCGATGACGGGACGCTCGCCCCGGAGCATCATCCGTTCACCGCTCCCTACAGCGTCGACGAGATGCGCGACCACCCGACCGAGGCGCTGTCACGGGCGTACGACCTGGTGCTCAACGGGGTCGAGCTGGGATCGGGGAGCGAGCGGATTCATGATCCCCGGGTGCAGAAGCAGGTATTCGAGGTCCTCGGGATCTCCGAGCGCGAAGCCGAGTCGCGCTTCGGCTGGTTCATGCGGGCGCTGGGCTACGGCACGCCACCCCATGCCGGGTTCGCGGTGGGCATAGACCGACTGGTGATGATCCTGCAGAACGAGCCGAACATCCGCGAAGTGATCCCCTTTCCCAAGACCCAGAGCGGATACGACCCGATGACCGATTCGCCCGGCCCGGTCGACGACGCCCAGCTGATCGAGCTCGGCATCGACCTCCGGCCCGAGGTGCGGGAGGCGGCGGGAGACGGCCCGGCCGGCGGCTGATGGACGACCTGTTCAGCGCCGAGCGGGAGGCCCGTCGAGCCGCCGCCGAGCCTCTGGCCGCCCGGATGCGACCCCGGACCCTCGACGAGGTCGTCGGGCAGCGCCACCTCCTCGCGCCGGGGGCGGCTTTTTCCACCATGGTGCGTGCCGGTCGCCCGCTCTCGATGATCCTGTGGGGACCGCCCGGGACCGGGAAGACCACCCTCGCCCGGTTGGTGGCGTCCGAGTCGGCCGCCGCCTTCGAGTCGATGTCGGCGACCTCGGCGGGGGTGAAGGACGTGCGAGAGGTGCTCGACCGGGCGACCCGCCGGCTCGAGCAGGACGAGCGGCGCACGGTGCTGTTTCTCGATGAGATCCACCGGTTCTCCAAGAGCCAGCAGGATGCCCTGCTCCCCGGTGTGGAGAACGGCATCGTGATCCTGGTGGGGGCGACCACCGAGAATCCCTTCTTCGAGGTGAACTCGCCGCTCATCTCCCGGAGCACCCTGTTCCGGCTCGAGCCCCTCAGCGCGGACGACGTCGCCGGGCTGATCGACGCCGCGGTCGCCGACCCCGAGCGAGGCGTGCCGGTGCCCGGGGCGATCGATCCCGAGGCGAGGGGAATCCTCGCCGAGCGCTCGGGCGGAGACGCCAGGCTCGCCCTCAACGCCCTGGAGGTGGCGTCGGTGATCGCTGCCGGGAGGGGAGCGCCGTCTGTCGACGTGGCCGCGGTCACCGAGGCGCTGCAGCGCCGGGTGGTCCGGTACGACAAGGGCGGCGACCAGCACTACGACGTGATCTCGGCGTTCATCAAGAGCCTGCGCGGCTCGGACCCCGACGCCGCGGCGTACTGGCTGGAGACGATGCTCACCGCCGGCGAAGACCCTGAGTTCATCGCTCGGCGCATGGTGATACTCGCCTCGGAGGACGTCGGTCTGGCGGACTCGCGAGCGTTGCTGGTCGCCGTCGCCGCCGCCAACGCGCTCTCCTTCGTGGGTCTGCCCGAGGCGGCCTACGCCCTCCACCATGCCGCCCTGTATCTGGCGACCGCACCCAAGTCCAACTCCGTGGGCCGCACGATGACCGCGGCGCGGGCGGCGGTGGAGGAGACGCCTGCGGCCGAGGTGCCCGCCCATCTGCGGTCGACCGGCTACCGGGGTGCGGAGTTGCTCGGCCACGGCACCGGCTACCGGTACCCGCACGATCACCCCGGGGGGATCGTCGCCCAGCAGTACCTGCCCGATGCCGCTGCCGGGTCGATCCTGTACCGGCCGTCGCGCATCGGAGCCGAAGCGGCGACGGCGGAGCGGATCGCCGAGGTCGATCGTCGGATGGGACGGCCCGGGCGGGAAGACGAGACGTAGCCGGCCCCCAGTTCCACTGCGCAGGCCGACGACGGCCGA
>JAZDHM010000266.1:0-4038 GCA_043805935.1 Actinomycetota bacterium | reverse complement strand
CAGAAACATGCCCTGCTTCACGGTCGCTCCGGTGGCCGCCACGCTGAGGATCGCCCCCAGGGTCGGGCCGATGCAGGGCGTCCACCCGAACCCGAAGGCGGCTCCCATCACCGGCGGGGCGAACACTCCCAGGCGCGACGGCCGGACGTCGGCGCGCCGCTCCCGCATGAACGGCATGAGCAACCGCGGGGCCCAGATGGCCGACACGGCCAGGAACACCCCCATGACGATCACCACCCATCCCGACACCGTGGTGATCGTCGATCGATTCGCCAGGAGCGACCGGCCCAGGGTCGTGGCGGTGGCGCCGAGGGCGACGAAGACCGCGGTGAACCCGGCCACGAAGAGCAGGGTCACCCGCAACATCCGGCCGGTGGACACCTTGCCGCCGGAGAGGTCGGCCGCCGAGTAGCCCGACATCATCGACAAGTAGCCGGGAAGGAGCGGGAGCACGCACGGGGACAGGAAGGAGAGCGCGCCGAAGACGAAGGCGGCGAGCACGTTGACGCTGGCGATCTCCACGACGGTTCCTCCGTGCCGGTCACGCTATCGGATCGAGGCCACAGCCCGGTAACCTCTCGCCCCGTGCCCACCATGAGCGAATGGCACGATCTCGCCGTGCGCGCCGGCACCGTGATGCGGGCCGAGGTGAACGATGGGGCCCGACAGCCCGCCTACCGGTTGTGGATCGACTTCGGGCCGCTCGGGGAGCTGCAGTCGTCCGCCAAGCTCACCGACCTCTACGCCGCAGACGACCTCGTCGGCACCCAGGTGATCGCCGTAAGCGGATTCGAGCCGATCCGGGTGGGTGGATTTCGCTCCGACGTGCTGGTGCTCGGGGTGCTCACCGAGGCCGGCGTCGTCCTCCTCCGCCCCGACCGCCCGGTCGCCCCCGGCGACCCCGTCGCCTGAACGTGGCCGGTCTCCTCGACACGCTGCGGCCACCGCATCCCCTGGCCCACCGTGAGAAGGTGATCCTGGCGCTGTTCGGGGTGGTGGCCTTCACGACGGGGTGGAGCGGCTCGGCGATCACCCATGCCCTGCCGTTCCTCCAGGAGGACCTGGCGCTGAGCGACGCCCGGGTGTTCGACCTGATGGCGATCGTCCGGGCCGCGGCCCTGACCGCCCTCCTCCTCTCCTGGTGGGGGGATCGGAGCGGACGGCGCCGGCCGATGCTCGTAGGGTTCGCCCTCCTCACGGTCGGCAACCTGGCGACTGCCGTCTTCCCGTCCCACCTCGGGGTGACGATCACCCAATCGGTCGCCCGGATCGGGACGATCGGCCTGGGAGCCCTGGCCGTAGTGGTGCTCGCCGAGGAGGTCGAGCCCCTGGTGCGCGGCTATGCGATCGGGGTGTTCGTGTTCTTCGCCTCACTCGGAACCGGTTTCGGGCTGTTGCTGCGGCCCCTGGCGGACAGGGCCCCCGACGCCTGGCGGCTGCTGTTCGCCCTGAGCGCCGTCCCGCTCCTCGCCACGCCGCTTCTGGTGCGGCGCCTCGGGGAGTCGCGGGCGTTCAGCCGGCCGGTTGATCGGCCGCCGCTGGCGACCGTGTTCCGCCGAGGACATGCCGGCCGCTTCTGGCCCATGGCGATCCTGTCGTTCGCCGTGGCCGCCTTCACCGGGCCGGCCGCCAACCTGGCACTGCTCCGCATGCAGCACGACCTGGCCTGGTCGACCGGTGCCGCCTCGCTGATGCTCGCCCTCACCAGCGCCCCCGGGGTCACGCTTGGCGTCCTCGCCGGCGGGCGCATGGCGGACGTCATCGGCCGCCGCTGGACGCAGTTCGCCTCGATCGTCGTCGGCGTCACCGGCGGGGTGATGTTCTACGAGTCCGCCAACGGATGGGTGATGGGGATCGGCATCACCGTCTCGACCCTGGGCGCCTTCGCCTTTGCCCCTGCCTTCGCCTCGCATCGGTCCGAGCTCTTCCCCACCGATCTGCGAGCCACCGCGGCGGCGTGGATCATCAACGCCGGGATCGTCGGAGGACTCGTCGGATTCGCCGCAGGACGCTTCGTGGTCGACGCTTGGGGGATCCCGGCGACCATCACCGTGCTCGGCGTCATGCTGTTCGCGGTGTCATTCGTGGTGTTCACCCTGCCCGAGACCAAGGGCGTCAGGCTGTCACCCGGAGCGGGCCCGATCGATCCAGCCGCCGCCACCCAAGCGTGAGGCCGCGGCCGGCGAGCAGCACCCCCAACCCCCACCACACGCCCGGAAGGCCCCACCCGAGGGGAACCACCGAGAACAGCACGAGCAGGGCCACGGCCGACGCTGCCGCCGTGGTGACCGCCAGGTAGCCGTAGTCGCCGGCCCCGATGAACACCCCGTCCCAGACGAAGACCACGGCGGCCAGTGGCTGGAGCCCGGCGAGGATCAGGTAGCCCGTCCTGATCGCCTCGCGGGCGGCGGGGTCGCCGGTGAACCACGCAGGCACGAAGGGAGCGAGCCCGATCATCAGCGCGGCGACGGCCAGGCCGGCGATGAACCCCATTCCCGCGGCGCGGTCGGACACCTCGCGGGCGAGCGCCCGGTCACCTCGTCCCAGGGCACGCCCGACCATCGCCTGCCCGGCGATGCCGAGGGCGTCCAACCCGAGTGCCAGGAACACGAAGAGCTGGAAGAGGACCTGGTGGGCCGCCACCACGGTGTCCGACACCCGAGCCGCTGCCCCGGTGGCGACGGTGAATGCGGCCAGCAGGGCGCCGCTGCGAATGGCCAGATCCCGGCCGGCTCGGAGGAACATCCTCACCTCCCGGCGCGCCGGCCGGGTTCCCGGCGCGGTCCCGTAACGATGGGCGCCACGCCGCAACAGCACGACGAACGTGGCCGCCCCGAGGTACTGCGCGGTAAGGGTGGCCCACGCCGCCCCGGCGATGCCCCATCCGGCACCGAAGATGAGGATCGGGTCCAGCACCAGGTTGATCCCGTTCATCACCAGCGCCACCCGCAACGGGGTCCGGGTGTCCTGGTAACCCCGGTACGCCCCGTGACCTGCACGAACCACGAGCACCGCCGGGGCCGCGAAGGCCTTGATGGCGACGTAGGTGATCGCCCCATCCCGAACCGCACCCTCGCCGACGAACAAGGCGACGACCGGGGTCCGCGCCAGGAACAGCACGGCGGCGGAACATGCCCCTGCCGTAATGGCGATCATGAGCGAGGTCACGGTGGCGCGTCCCGCCTCGGCGAGATCGGCCCTTCCCACCGCCCCCGCTACCGAGGTGGTGGTCCCGTACTCCAGGAAGTTGAAGACGAAGAAGGCCACGCCGAACACCGCGCCGGCCACCCCGAGGGAACCGAGGGCGTCGGTCCCGACCCGTCCCATGAACGCGGTGTCGACCAAGGCCAGCAAGGGCTCCGCAACCAGTGAGCCCAGTGCCGGGATGGCGAGGGTGATGATCTGGCGGTCGTGGGGCGAGTGGAGGCGAAGGCGAATCATCCCGGGGCGAGGATCTTGTCCGGATACGGGCACCGGTCTCTCAGGTCGCATTCCCAGCAGCGGGGTCTGCGGGCTTCGCACACCTCGCGGCCGAACTGGATGAATCGCATCGACACCCCGGCCCATCGAGCTCGCGGATACAGGGCCCGCAGATCTGCCTCGATCTTCTCCGGGTCAAGGGCGGTGGTGAGACCGAGACGGCGCGCCACCCGCCTGACGTGGGTGTCAACGGCGATCGCCGGCGCCCCGAACGCTTCCGCGAGCACCACGCTGGCGGTCTTGCGCCCCACTCCCCGCAGCCTGGTCAGGGCATCGATGTCCGCCGGAACGACGCCCCCGTATCCGTCCACCAGGTCGCGGCTGAGCGCGATGATCGACAGCGTCTTCTGGCGGTAGAACCCGGTGGAGAACACCACCTTCTCCACCTCCTCAGGGTTCGCTGCAGCCAGGTCGGCAGCCGTCGGCCATCGGACGAACAGGACGGGGGTCACCCGGTTGACGTTGTCGTCGGTGGTCTGGGCGCTGAGCACCGTCGACACGAGCAGCTGCCACGGGTCGGTGTACTCGAGGGCGGTGCGGACCTGCGGGTAGCGGCGA
>JAZDHM010000265.1:0-8299 GCA_043805935.1 Actinomycetota bacterium | reverse complement strand
GGTGGAGTCGACCAAGTCCCTCGCCGAGGTGTATGCCCCCTGCGCGGGGACGATCGTCGAGGTGAACCGCGATCTGGCCGGTGCCCCCGAACGAATCAACGCCGATCCCTACGGCGACGGGTGGTTCCTCGTCCTCCAACCGGACGACCCCGCGGCGTTCTCCGGGCTGCTCGACGCCGCGGCGTACGAAACGCTCATCGCCTGACGGTCCCGTCCCCGCGGGGTTGAGGATCGACGGGGGTACCATGATCTCGTGCCCGATGACACGCTGCCCGGCGCACCCGCCGATCGCGACCCCGACACCGCCGAGACCATCGACGCGGCCCGCGAGGTGCGCAACCTGCGCCAGCGGGAGGTGGCGGCCCGGCTCCCCGGCCTTGCCGGTTTCGCCCTGATCGTGGCCTCGGGACCCCAGCGCGGCCTCCACTGGCGCCTGGCCGAGGGCATCGTCGAGGCCGGCCGCAATTCTGAGGCCGGCATCTTGCTGGATGACGTCACCGTGTCTCGCCACCACGCCTCGTTCACGGTGACCGACGGCGTGCTCGTCGTGCGGGACTTGGGCTCGACCAACGGCACCTACGTCAACGGTCAGCGAGTCGACGAGGCCAGGGTCGACCCCGGCGACGAGGTGATCGTCGGCCGCTTCCATCTCGTGGTGGCCCGGGGGGAATGAAACCGTCCAACACACTCACGATCGGCGACGTCGCCGAGGCCCTCCGCAAGGAGTTCCCCTCGGTGACGGTGTCCAAACTCCGTTTCCTGGAGAGCGAGGGGCTCGTCCATCCACCGAGGACCGGGGCGGGCTACCGCGAGTACCGCGAGATCGACGTCGAACGAGTGCGATACATCCTCCGTCAGCAACGCGACCACTTCCTCCCCCTCAAGGTGATCAAGACCAAGCTCAACGCCTGGGAGCGAGGGGAGGAGCCCACCATCGCCCCTCCTGCCGGACCGCCACCCGAGACCTACTTCGCCACGACCGGGGTGACGCTCGACGCCGAGGGTCTGGCTCGCACCGCGGGAGTTCCCTCGTCGGTGATCGCCGCCCTCATCGACCACGGCGTGCTCCCCTCCGCCGCCCCCGGCGATCAGATCTTCACCGACGACGACCTTGCGGTCGTGCGCAGTGCCCACCGCCTCATGGTCCACGGCCTCGAGCCACGCCACCTGAGGGCGATCCGACTCGCCGCCAACCGCGAGGTGGACCTGTTCCGCCAGCTCGCCGGCCCGCTCCTGCGTCACGCCAGCCCGGCGAGCCGCCAACAGGCCGCCGAGGTGCTCGCCGACGTCGCCCAGGCTGCCAGGGAGATGCAGGAGGCGATGGTCCGAGCGGACCTGCGCGGGACGCTCAACCGCTGAGATGCCGCTCTTGTCAGCACTCCTGCTCTCGATGACGCTGGGCGTGTCACTCGGGCTGCGGGTCGTCGACCTCCCGCCCCTGCCGATCGTCGACTTCCCGTCCGAGGATCTGCCGGCCATCGATGCCGCCTCGTGGATGGTCTGGTCGGTCGAGAACGACGCCGAGCTGGGGTCGTTCGATCCCGATACCCCGCGGGCGCCGGCCTCGATCACCAAGTTGATGACGGCGATCCTCACCATCGACGGTGGCGCCCTCACCGAAGAGGTGGCGATCAGCGCCAATGCCGCCGCCACCCCCGTTGGCTTCGTCGGCCAGCCCGAGGTGCTGCAGGGGGAGGTGTGGAGCGTGCGCGACCTGCTCGCCAACATCCTCGTGCAGTCGGGCAATGACGCTGCCGTCGCCCTGGCCGAGCACGTCGCCGGCTCGGTCGATGCATTCGTCGAGATGATGAACGCCCGGGCTGCCTCCCTGGGGATGACGGCCACCACCTTCCGCACCCCCAATGGCCTCGACACCGCCGGCCACCGGATGAGCGCACGCGACATCATCATCATGGGCAAGGAGTCCCTGAAGTACCCCGACATCCTGCGCATGGCCCGGATCAAACACATCACCTTCGATGCCGGAGACCGCCGCATCGACGTCGACTCCACCAACCGCGACCTCGGGCAGTTCCCCGGGTTGTTCGGTCTGAAGACGGGCGACACCGCATCCGCAGGCCAGACCCTGCTGGCGTACGACGTGGGCCAGCACGGGAGCCTGCTGGCGGTGGTCCTCGGGTCATCCAACCGCCGCACCGCCACCGAAGAGCTCCTCGCCTGGGCACGCACGGCGCTCGGGCCAAAGGACTACTTTCTCGCCCCGACGGTGGGGACCGATCTCGAGCTGCTGTTCCCCGACTGGTACGTGACCTGGCTGAAGGCGGCCGGTCCTCTCCCCGCCGGGGATCCGACGGTCCCCGCTTCGACGCCGCTCCTCGACGCGGTGAATGCCGGGCTGAGCACCCTGCTGCCGAGCCTGCTGGGCGGCGGGGCGCCATGACCGTGTTCACCGAGGTCGTCGACGCCGGGACCCTGGCGGCGCGGGTCGCCGACCTGGCTGCCGAGATCGTCGCCGACTACCGCGGGCGTGAACCGGTGCTCCTCGGTGTACTCAACGGGGCGGTGCCGTTCCTCGCCGACCTGTCGCGGCATCTGCCGACGGACGTCGAGATCGACTTCCTCAGCCTGACCCGATTCGGTGACGAGGGCAGGGTGGGGATCTCGATGGACACTGCAACGCCGATCTCCGGTCGGGACGTGATCGTCGTCGAAGACGTCGTCGACACCGGGCTCACCCTTTCCTACCTGCTCGGACTGCTCCGGACCCGGGATCCCGCCTCACTGACGACGGTGACGCTCCTGGACAAGGTGACACGGCGGATCGTGGACGTGGAACTCGCCTATCGCGGATTCGAGGTCGGTGACGAGTTCCTCCTCGGATATGGGCTCGATTGGGACGGCCGGTACCGGAACCTCCCGTCGCTCTGGGCGGTGCTGGACCTGGGCGTCTTCAAAGAGGACCCGCAGCTTCTGGCCCGTGAAGCGTTCGGAGGTGCCGGTGATAGGCTGAACCGGTGAGCCAGGAAAGCATTCCGCTCGAGCTGGTGGGGGTTCGCATCGAGCTCCCCACCAACACGCCGATCGTGCTCCTGCGCGAAGTGGGGGGATCCCGTTTCCTGCCGATTTGGATCGGAGCCGCCGAAGCGACCGCCATCGCTTTCGCCCTCGAAGGGGTCGAACCGCAGCGCCCGATGACCCATGACCTGCTCAAGACCGCCACCGAGGCCCTGGGGGCCGCCGTGGACCGGGTGCTCGTCACCGAGTTCCGTGACGGGATCTACTACGCCGATCTGGTGCTGGTGCGTGACGGCCACGAGATCGTCGTCTCCTCCCGGCCGTCGGATGCCATCGCGCTGGCGGCACGCACCGGAGCCCCGATCTCGGTGCGGCCCGCCGTCCTCGACGAGGCCGGCGTGGAGATTCGCGACGAGGACGAGGAGGACGAGGTGGCCAGGTTCCGCTCGTTCCTCGACGATGTCGACCCGGAGGACTTCGGCGCGCCGCGATGATCCGGTGGGCCTCCCGGTCCGAGGCGCCCCGGTGACTGCCTGCCACCCCCGCGGCTTTTCCACAGGGGTTGTTGACAAGTCCCCACCGCGGTCTCTAACTTCAAGCCGGTAGTTCAGGGGCGAGAATTACCGCGCTGTAAGAGCTTGCGCGAATAGGCTCGCACTGGACCAATGGGACCGGCGACCGGTTCGGGGTTCGGGCGAACTCTAAGCTCTGCGAGTTTTGGCACAGCTTTGGGCACAGGGAGGCGTCGTGACAGACGGGTACCGCGCTCCGCAGGTCTGCAACATCGTCGGCATCACCTATCGCCAGCTCGATTACTGGGCTCGGACCGGCTTGCTCCGGCCCTCGCTTCAGATGGCTCAAGGCTCCGGCTCCCAACGGGTGTATTCGTTTGGCGACATCGTCCAGCTCCGGGTGGTCAAGCGGCTCCTCGACGCCGGCATGAGCCTCAAGAAGATCCGCCAGGCGATGGGCCTGCTGCGCGACCAGCTGCGTAGCGACAGCCCCCTCACCGACGTCACCCTGCTCTCGGACGGCTCCACCATCTACGCCGCCCACAGCCCCGATGAGGTCGTCGACGTCTTCCGCCGCGGGCAGGGGGTGTTCGGCATCGCCGTCGGGCCGGTCCGCCAGGAAATGGAGGGGGAGATCCACCGGCTCTTCCCCGAACCGGCCCCGGCCGCAGGCAGGCCAGCGAGCATGGAGGCGTGATCTGACCGTCGACTTCCGCACCCAGGCCGACTCCGTCGACTTCGCCCACGACAGCGAGCGGCAGTTCGCACGGCTCCTCGACTTCTACGGAATCGCCTGGCAATACGAGCCGAAGTCGTTCGGGATCGAATTCGGCGACGCCGGCGAGGCGGTGGGGTGGTTCACGCCGGACTTCTACCTCCCCGACGAAGACCTGTTCATCGAGATCACCACGATGAGCCAGAAGCTCGTCACCAAGAAGAATCGCAAGATCCGGCTGCTGCGGGAACAGCACCCCGACATACGGTGCAAGATCTTCTATCAACGCGACTACCTGCACCTGCTGATCAAGTACGACCTCGAAGCCTCCACCGAGTCCTCGCACGACGTCCCGGCGCCGACCAGGATCCCCGGACCGGTGCAGGTGATCAACCTCGGGGAGACCGAGACGGGCTGACCATCGGTCCGGGGAGGCACCCCGGAAGGGCCGTCTAGAGTCGCGGCGTGATCGTTCACTCCCCGCTGCACGCCCTCCATCAGCGGCTCGGAGCCCGTTTCACCGACTTCGGCGGCTGGGAGATGCCCCTGCAGTACGCAGGCACGCTCGTCGAACACGCCGCCGTCAGGACGACCGTCGGCGTGTTCGACGTGTCCCACCTCGGCCGCTTCTCCCTGATTGGTCCCGGTGCCCGCGACAGCGTGTCCCGCCTCCTCTGCAACGACCTCGGCCGGATCGCCCCCGGCCGGGCGCAGTACTCGATGCTCCTCACCGAAGGCGGCGGCGTGGTCGATGACGTCATCGTCTGGTGGCTGGGTCCCGATCGGTTCGTCTTACTCCCCAACGGCGTCAACCACGACGCGGTGCTCGGCAGGTTCCGCGAGGCGGCGGGCGACGACGCCGAGGTCGGCGACCTCCGACCGGAGACCGCCCTGATCGCGGTGCAGGGTCCCGACGCCCCGCGGTTGCTTTCGGCCGTGGTCGGGTCGGCGCCCGGGCGTTTCCGGGTCCTCGAGGCCGACTGGGCCGGAACCGAGATCGTCGCCGCCGGGACCGGCTACACGGGGGAGAGGGGCGCCGAGATCATCGTCGACGCCGGGCGGGCCGAGCACCTCTTCGATCGTCTGGTGGCGGCCGGGGCGACGCCATGCGGTTTGGGAGCCCGCGACACCCTTCGTCTCGAGATGGGCTACCTCCTCTGGGGCCAGGACCTCGACGTCATGACCACACCCCTCGAAGCCGGCCATGAATGGGTGGTCGGCTGGGAACACGACTTCGTCGGGAAGGCGGCCCTGGAGGCGGAGCGGTCCACCGGGGTGACCCGACGGCTGATCGGCTTCGCCTTCGACGAGCGACGGGTGCCGCGCCACGGCTATCCGCTGCGCTGCGGGGAGTCCTCCGGCGTGGTCACCAGCGGCAACTTCAGCCCCACCCTCGAGACCGGCATCGGCATGGGCTACGTCGCTCCCGACCCGGGAAGCGCCCAGTCGGTGCTCGTCGAGATCAGGGGTGAGTGGCTTCACGCTCTCCGGGTGACCCCGCCCTTCCTGGAACGCTGATGGACTTCACGCCGCACACCGATGCCGACGTCCGCGGGATGCTGACCGCCCTCGGCCTGTCCCAACCCGCCGACTTGTTCTCCCATCTTCCCGCCGGCGTCATCCTCGCGGAAGATCCCGGGCTGCCCGAGCCGCTGTCGGAACTGGAGGTCATGCGCCACGTCGACCGGCTCGGCGCCGAGAACGCCTCGACGCTGTGCTGCTTCGCCGGAGGCGGCATCTACGACCACTTCCTCCCTCCGGTGGTTCGGGCGCTGACGCTGCGCCCTGAATTCGTCACGTCGTACACGCCGTACCAGCCCGAGGTCGCCCAGGGGATCCTCCAGGCACTCTTCGAGTATCAGTCGATGGTCGCCGCCATCACCGGGCTCCCCGTCGCCAACGCCTCGCTGTACGACGGGGCGACTTCCGGCCTGGAGGCGGTGAACGTCGCCGTCGCGCACACCGGGCGGACCGGGGTGTGGATCTCGCGCGGGGTCCGTCCCCACACCCGGGAGATCATCACCACCTTCGCCAGGGCGAGAGGCCTCGACGTCATCGAGCACCCCCTGGTGGGGGGCCGGACCCGGTGGCAGCCCGCCGCAGAACCGGCGGCGGTGGTCTTCTCCCAACCCAACCACCTCGGCATCGTGGAGGACTACGACGCCGCCGTGAGCGAGGCCCACGGGCGCGGCGCCCTCGCCATCGTCGAGGCCGACCCGATGCTGCTCGGCGTCCTGCGGCGCCCCGGTGATGCCGGGTGTGACATCGCCTTCGCCGAGGGCCAGCCCCTGGGCAATCCGATGTCCTTCGGCGGCCCGGTGCTCGGGATGTTCGCCGTGTCCGCTGCCCTGCTCCGGCGCATCCCGGGACGGCTGGTGGGAGAGACCGTCGATCTTCACGGGCGCCGGGCGTTCACGCTGACCTTGCGCACCCGAGAGCAGGACATCCGCCGCGACAAGGCGTCGTCGAACATCTGCACCAACCAGACCCTCAACGCCATCGCCGCCGCGGTCCACCTCGCCTGGCTCGGGCCGGAGGGGCTGCGCGAGGTGGGCCGGCAGTCGGTGCAGAAGGCCCACCACCTCGCCGGCCTCCTCACCGCCATCCCCGGTGTCGCCCTTGCCCATGACGCCCCCTTCGCTCGCGAGTTCGCTCTCACCCTCCCCGCCGACCCCGCGATCGTGGTGAGTGGCATGGCCGACCGCGGTTTCCTCGCCGGGATCCCCCTGGGGCCCGACTACCCCGAGGTGCCCAACGGCCTGGTCGTCGCCGTGACCGAGAAGCGCACCCGGCACGAGCTCGACGGGTACGCCCGGAGCCTGCGCGAGGTGCTGAGCCATGTCTGAGCCCGGAGGCCGGGCCACCTCCGCCCCGCTCGTCGGCGGCGGGGCCGAGCCCACCCTGATGGAGATGTCCGCTCCGGGGCGACGGGCCTGGTCGCTTCCCCCCCTGGACGTGCCGGACCGTGACCTCGGCCTGCCCGAGGCGGCCTCGGCGCCGGTGGCCCTGCCGGAGGTGGCGGAACGGGACCTCGTCGCTCACTTCACCCGGCTGGCCCATCGCAACTTCGCGATCGACCTCGGGGCCTATCCGCTGGGGAGCTGCACGATGAAGTACAACCCCAAGGTGTGCGACTGGGCGGCTGAGCACCCCGCCTTTCGCAACCTCCACCCGGCGACACCGGCAGCGCTCACCCAGGGTGCCATGGGCGTTCTGGTCGAGGCCGAGCGAATCCTGTGCTCGCTGACGGGAATGGCCCGGGCGACCTTCCAGCCGCCCGCTGGAGCCGCCGGCGAGCTGACCGGCTTGCTCCTCATGCGGGCCTATCACGACTCCCGGGGTCGTCGTCCGGGGACGATCCTCATCCCGGATTCGGCCCACGGGACCAACCCGGCGTCGGCGACCCTGTCGGGCTACCGGGCCCGGCACGTGCCGAGCGACCGGCGCGGCATGGTCGACCTGGATGCTCTACGGGCGGCCATCAACGACGACGTCGCCGGTCTCATGCTCACCAATCCCAACACGCTGGGTCTGTTCGAACAGGACATCGTGGCGATGGCCAAGCTGGTCCACGACATCGACGGGCTCGTGTACTACGACGGCGCCAACCTCAACGCCATCCTCGCCGTGACCCGGCCCGGTGACATGGGTTTCGACATCGTCCATTCCAACCTGCACAAGACGTTCGCCACGCCCCACGGCGGCGGGGGGCCCGGTTCCGGGCCGGTCGCCGTGGTCGAGCGGTTGGTCGAGTTCCTCCCCGGCCCGCTCCCCACGCCGGTCGGCGACCGGATCGAGTGGGTCACCCCCACCCGCTCGATCGGCCGGGTACACGGCAACCACGGGAACTTCCTCGTCGTCCTGCGGGCCCTCACCTACATGCGCGCCCTCGGCGGCCAGGGTCTCCGCCGGGTCGCCGAACGCTCGGTCCTCAACGCCCGGTACCTGGCGTCGTTGCTCTCGGAGGACTACCCCCTGGCCTATCCAGCACCCTGCATGCACGAGTTCGTGGTGTCCGTCACCGGTTTGAAACGTCGCACCGGCGTGCGGGCCATGGACGTCGCCAAGGCGTTGCTCGACAGGGGGTTCCACGCAC
>JAZDHM010000264.1:0-5334 GCA_043805935.1 Actinomycetota bacterium | reverse complement strand
AACTGGGGGACTGGATGGCGGCACTGGCCGCCCGGTGGGAGCGGACGGTGCTGCTCACCGGAAGCGGCCCGGCCGTGTTCGCCTTCTTCGCCGACGTGGACGAAGCGTCGGAAGCAGCGGCGGCGGTCGACGGGGCGCGCGTCGTGTGGGCCGGGAGAGCGGTGGCCGCGGGAACTCGGGTCGTCGAACCCGACGCGAGGAGCGAGTAGGCGCTTCTTGCGGGAGGCGGGTAGCGGCTCCCCGGTACACTGCCGCCACCCCCATGGGGGGTGGTGTAACCGGCAGCACGTGGGGTTTTGGTCCCCAAGGCATGGGTTCGAGTCCTGTCCCCCCAGCCAGTCTCCCGGAGGTGATCGAGACAATGAGCGTGCGAGCGATCATCCTCGCCGCCGGCAAGGGAACCCGGATGCGGTCGGACACCCCCAAGGTGCTCCATTCGGTCGCCGGGCGCCCCATCATCTCCTGGGTGGTCGACGTCGTCCGCGCCGCGGGAGTCGATGACCTGACGGTCGTGATCGGTCACGGAGCCGACTCGGTGGCGGCGGTGCTTCCCGAAGGCGTTCGCGCCGTGGTCCAGGCCGGCCAGGCCGGCACCGGGGATGCGGCCCGGGTGGCGATCGGGGCAATGGGCGATCTCACCGGTGATGTCGTGCTCGTCGTGCCCGGTGACAGCCCGCTCTTCCGCCCCGGCACCCTGCGCGAGCTCCTCGCGGCTCATGCCGCCGGGAAGGCAGCGTGCACGGTGCTGACCACCCGGATGGCCGATCCCACGGGCTACGGGCGGGTCGTGCGCGTGGACGACCAGGTTGCCCGGATCGTGGAGGAGCGGGATGCCGACGAGAAGACCCGGGCCCTCACCGAGGTGGCGATCTCCACGTACGTCTTCGATGGTGCGGCCCTGGTGGCGGCGCTCGACGGCCTCACCGCCGACAACGATCAGGAGGAGTACTACCTAACCGACGCCGTCGGGCTGGTCGCCGGGTTGGGAGGAGTAGGTGCCCTGGAGGTGACCGACTCCACCGAGACGTTGGGCGTCAACTCCCACGACCAGCTGGCGATGGTCGACACCGCCATGCGCGCCCGGATCAACCGCGACTGGATGGCGCAGGGGGTGCGGATGCTCGATCCGAGCCGGGTGTACATCGAGGCAGGTGTGACCCTCGAGCCCGGCGCAACCATCTACCCGGGAGTCCATCTGGCGGGAGCCACCCACATCGCCGCGGATGCCCTGGTCGGGCCCGACACCTTCGTGGTCGACTCCATGATTCGGCGCGGGGCGAGGGTGTGGTACTCGGTGGTGCGCGGCACCGACGTCGGCGAGGACGCCGACGTGGGCCCGTATGCCAGCCTCCGGCCGGGCACCGTACTCGCCGCCGCCGCCAAGGCGGGCACCTTCGTCGAGGTGAAGGCATCGACCATCGGCCGGGGAAGCAAGGTCCCTCATCTCTCCTACATCGGAGATGCCACGATCGGCGAGGACGCCAACGTTGGTGCCGGCGCCATCACCTGCAACTACGACGGCTTCCGCAAGCACCACACGACGATCGGGTCCCGGGTGTTCATCGGATCGGACACGATGCTGGTCGCTCCCGTCGAGATCGGTGACGACGCCGTCACCGGTGCCGGGTCGGTGATCACCCACGACGTCGCGCCCGGTGCGCTCGCCGTCGAGCGTTCGCTCCAGAAGGAGATCCCCGGCTACGCTGAAAGACGGGCACGGCTGGCCGATGCAGAGGGCGAGTGAAGGGGCGCTGACCGCTCACATGGAGGCGAGGAACCGCAAACGGCTGATGCTGTTCTCGGGTTCGGCCAACCCGCAGCTCGCCAAGGAAGTCGCCGATCTGTTGGGCGTCGAACTGGGCGGGGTTGAGTTGCGCACCTTCGCCGACGGCGAGATCGCCGTTCGCTACACCCAGAGCGTTCGCGGCGCCGACTGCTTCGTGCTCCAGAGTCACAACGAGCCGATCAACTTCCACATCATGGAGCAGTTGATCATGATCGACGCGCTGCAAAGGGCGTCGGCCAAGCGGATCACGGCGGTGGTGCCCTACTTCGGCTATGCCCGCCAGGACAAGAAGTCGATGCCCCGGGAGCCGATCACCGCCCGGCTGATGGCCGACCTCTTCGGCACCGCCGGCGCCGATCGCCTGGTGTCGGTCGATCTGCACTCGCCTCAGATCCAGGGCTTCACCACCAAGCCGTTCGACTCGCTGACGGCGCTGCCGATCTTCACCGAGTACCTCGGACGACAGGAAGGACCCCTCACTGTCGTGTCGCCCGACTCGGGACGGGTGAAGCAGGCCTCGAGGTATGCCCGGCACCTCGATGCCGAGGTGGCGTTCGTCCACAAGCGGCGTCGCGTCGACGTGGCGAACACGGTGTCGGCGCTGCAGGTGGTCGGTGACGTCGAGTCGCGCCATTGCGTGATCGTCGACGACATGATCGACACCGCCGGGACCATCGTGTCGGCCGCCGAGCTCCTCAAGGAACGCGGGGCGCTCTCGGTACGCGCCCTGGCGACGCACGCCCTGCTCTCGCCTCCGGCGGTCGATCGGCTGAAGCATGCGCCGATCGAGGAGGTCGTCGTCACCAACACCCTCCCCGCGCCCAAGGAGGCGGCCGGCCTCTCCACGCTGACGATCCTGTCGATCGCTCCCCTGCTGGCCGACACACTCAAGGCCATCTTCATGGACACGTCGGTCTCCCAGATCTTCATGGGAGAGAACGTCTGAGCGATCCTGCTGGGAGAAGGTGTTTGAGCCCGTCCTAGGGCCCGTCGTCCCTGGACAGCGGCCGGGCGGCGAGCACCATCGGGGCCGACCGGAACGGATGGGGCACCACCCGGATCGGCTCCCGATATACCTCGGAAAGCAGATCGTCGTCGAGCACCTCGGCCGGTGGCCCCGACGCCCGCACCCTGCCCCGATCCATCAGGACGATGCGGTCGGTGTACGCCGCGGCCGCGTTGACGTCGTGGAGGACGGCGATCACGGTCCGGCCCTGCCGGGCGACACCGTGCAGCAGGGCCATGGTCGCCTCCTGGTGGCCGATGTCCAGGGCGGTGGTCGGCTCGTCCAGCAGCACGATGGGCGTGTCCTGGGCGAGCACCCGGGCGACCGTCACACGGGTGCGCTCGCCCGTCGAGAGCGTGGAGACCACCCGGTCGGCGAGATGGGTGATCTCGGTGGCTGCCAGCGCCCCGTCGACCACTTCGGCATCCCGCGCCGCCGAGTTGGCCGGGTCGCGCCGGTAGGGGTGGCGGCCGAGGGTGACGACGGTGCGGACCGTGAACGGGATCGCCCCGCCGGAGTCGGGGCGCAGCACCGCCCGGAGCAACGCCAGGGCCTCAGGACGCAGGTCGGAGGGTGGCTGCCCGGCGAGGGACACCGAACCCGTCGATGGTCTCAAGTCACCGGCGATCAGCCGCAGGAGCGTGGTCTTGCCGGCGCCGTTCGGGCCCACGACGGAGACGAACTCCATCTCGCCCACGTCGAGGTCGACGTCCTCGACGATCGCGGTTTGGCCGATCCGATAGGACGCGCCCTGAACGGAAACGCGAGTCATCAGGTGACGACCCCGGCGTCGCGCCTCGCCAGCCAGAGGAAGAAGGGGCCGGCTATCGCCGCCGTGACCAATCCGACCGGGATCTCCACGGGGGAGAACACGGTGCGGGCGGCCAGGTCGGCGCCGACCACGAAGATCGGACCGATGACGGCGCAGCCGGCGAGCACGAGGCCATGGCGTGGACCGAGCAGCTTGCGCACGACGTGTGGCACGAGCAGGCCGACGAACACGATCACGCCCGCCGCTCCGACCACCGCCCCGACGGCGGCTCCCACGGCCAGCATCAGCACAGTAGTGAAGACACCGACGTCGACGCCGAGATGGCGCGCCTCGGCCTCGCCGAGTGCCAGCACATCGAGGTTGCGCCGGCCTCCCACGATCACCGCCGCTCCGGCCGCCACGAACACGATCGAGCGTCCGACCATCGTCCAGGTGGAGGTCGAGAACCCTCCGAGCAGCCAGAACTCGACCGGGGGCACCTTGGTCCGGTCGCCGGCGAACACCGCGAACCCCACCCAAGCGCTCAGCGCCAGACCAAGCGCGACCCCCATGAGGATGAACCGGGCCCGCTCGGTGGCGCGAGTCTCCACGAGCGCTCGCAGCACCAGAGCGGTGAGCAGGCCGGCGAGGACCGCCCCGGCGATCGCCCCGGTTCCACCGCCGAGGAGTGTCCCCAGGGCTCCACCGACTGCCGCCCCCGGCCCGATGCCCAGGAGATGGGGGTCGGCCATCGGGTTGCGAAACAGTCCCTGGAGGGCGGTGCCGCAGAACGCCAGGGCGAGACCGGTGATGATCCCCATCGTGATACGTGGGGCGCGTATCTGCCAGACCACCGCCTCGGCTCGGATCGATGGCTCCGGCCCCACGGACAACCCGATCTTACGGGCGAGCACCCCGACGACCTCGCCGGCAGACAGCCGTACCGCACCCAGATACAGGCTGGCGGCGATCGTCACCAATAGGACGACGAACGCGCCGATCAGCACGACCCCGGCGCGCCGCCTGGTGAGAATTCCTGCCCGCTTCACCTCGTCATCGGCTCCTCGACCGGCGCCGGGCTCAGTATTGCCGCGTCGCGCCGGGCCACGATCCGCAACCACCGGGGGCGCCTTGCGGAACCCGGCGGGTAGGCTCCCTTTCCCAGGCCGGAGGTCAGGAAGCGTGGCCGGAGAACTCGACCGAATCATCGAATCGGCGTCGCGGGCGGGGCTCGAACTGGACCGGGACGAGGCCGCCCGCTGGCTCGAGGCCGTAGGCGCCGAGGGCGCCGGCGAGATCACCCTCGACCACCGCTCGGGGGTGTTCGGGCATAGGGTGGCGATGCTCGACTTCAGCCCCGACGACCTGGCGTTCTTTCGGTCAGTCGGCGCCATCGTCGAGATTCCCGACGAGGAAGGGGTGGAGACCGCATTGGCGCTCTCGGGATCCGCCGCCCAATCGAAGATCCAGACCTATCCGGGCGACTGTGACTTCTTCGAACGGGTCAACATCCGTGCGGACACGCGCGCCGCGGCATGCCGAAGGTTCGCCGACGTGCTGCGTCGTAAGGCGTTGACCCGGATCGAAGGGCCAACCTATCGCCTGATGGAGGTGAAGTTCGGCGAGTACCCGGCCGACGTCATGCGCGACGGGTCTCTGCTGAAAGCGGGGAGTCCGGTGTCGTGGGCTCCAGCCGACCTCGAGGCGGGGGAGATCCACGTCGACGCACCGGGCGGGGGGTCGGTGGTCCTCCGCTGGGAGGAGCTCGCGGCCAATCCGGGCTGGTGCAAA
>JAZDHM010000263.1:0-4516 GCA_043805935.1 Actinomycetota bacterium | reverse complement strand
ACGGGGTCTCGCCCTTCGCAGCCGAGCGAAGCGAGGCGATCGCGCTTCGCGCATCCGTTGCCCGCAAGCCCGTTACCCGTTGCCGGTGTCCCGTGCCAGCCGGGGTCGCACCCCGGTCGAAGGTCGGATCGCCATCACTGGGAGGCTGACTCAGGGGCCGGGCATGCAACCGGGCAGGAGATCCCCGTTGATGCCGGTGCCGTTGGGGTTGTACTCCTTGATCTCCCAGTACCCCTCGTAGTGCCACGTCCACTTGTCGGTGGTCATGGTGCCGTCGGGGTGGGTGATGTACCGGAACACGTCGACGCTCCACCCGGGCGTGCCGGCCTGGGTAATCGTGGCGGTGGCGGCCGTGCAGTTGAGCTGCACTTCCTTGTCGGTGGACCGGGTCTCCCTGCGGGGGGACGTGTAGTTGTAGCGGTCGGACAGACCCGCCTCCACGGTGAGGCCGCCGTTGTCACCGTAGATCTTGACCGTCACCGAGGTGGCGTCGTGCGTCGTCCGGACGATGATGGCATTGGGCGTGTTGTTCCTGAAGATCAGCTCGGGGTCGCGCCATCCCAGCGTCGCCTCCCGGCCCTCGGGGTAGCGGGAGAACCAGATGGTGTGGGGCATGTGATACACGTCTTCGAGCCCCGCGAAGAATGCTGCGTTGTACATCGTGGTGGTGAACTGGCTGGTTCCCCCGCCGATGCAGATCTCGCCCTCCTCGACTATCTCGCCGCCGATGAGGGCACCCGCACAGACATACCCCTTGGCGGTGGTGCGCTTGCCGACCACGTCGTTCAGGGAGAAGTCCTGACCGGGCAGGATCATCGTGCCATCGACGTCATCGGCGATCTGGTGGATGTTGGTCACCCGGGCGGCGCAGCACGGGTAGTTGGTGGTGAACTCCCCGATCAGCCCATGGACACCCAGCGCTTCGGCGTCTGCAGTGGAGAAGGGTGCATCATGTCCCTCGTCGTACGGGAGGTCTCCCGTGCGGCCGGGAGTCGACGCGGCGATCCACACGGCATCGACGAGGGTCGCCGGGTCGGGCTCCTTCACCGGGAGGCTGGGGACGATCGTCACCACGTCGGTCTCGATGTCGATCTGGATTTCGGCATCGGTCGGCTCGGTCTCCAGTGAGGGCCCGAAAGCTGCGACGTAGTCGTTGATGACTGCGGGATCCAGCGACATCTCGAACCGGGGCGACTCGCCGGAGTCGTCACGAGTTACGACCAGCGCGTTGGCGATGACGTCACGCGGGATCGTGATGGACTTGTCGAACTCGGAGTTGGTGAGGGTGACGTCACCCTCGAGGATGTGCCGTGCTTCGACGACGGCGTCGTCGACGTCCTGATCGGTCAGCGCCGCGGCGAGGACACGGGTGGGGAGCGTGACGACAGGGGCGTCGGGGATGGTGAGCACGGCGGCGAGCGCCTGCATCGCCTTGTCGGACTCGATGCCGATGCCGTCGGCGGGGTACTGGTAGACGATCGCCCCGTCCCGCATGGTGATGTCCCCGGGAAACGCCGGGTCGGCGATCCCATCGGTCTCCCATCCATTTACGATGCCGGCCAGGGCGGCCTCGTCGTAATCGAATGTCACCGGGATGTCGCGGTCCCCGGAGGCGAGGTGCTCGAGCCACCAGCCGAACTGGCTGACGAAGTTCCCCGTCCGGCCGTTGCGCAACGCCTCGTCGACGATGGCCTGTTCGTCGACGTCGAAGCCGATCTGGCTCGGGTCCAGGGCGAACTGGCGGCCGGCGGCGACCACCGGGATCGAGCGTGTCATCAGCTCGTCCTCGAGCTCGTGGAGGCGGGCGAGAGCGTCGTGCTCATCGAGTCCGCCGATGTTCACGCCGCCCACGACGACGCCGCCGAGCACTTCGCCGCCGTTGGTGACCCGATCGATCCCAAACACGACCAGAACCATCGCCACCAGAGAACCGGCGACGAGCAGGGTCAGACGAACGGGTGCAAAGAGGTGAGGCATACGACGGAACCGGGATTGTACCGGGGGTGGTCGCTACCGAATGCGATCTTCGCGCGCCTCTAGGCCAGACCGGCGGCGAGCCGTTCGACGTGCCCCTTGGCCTTGACGTTGCGCCAGACCTGCTCGATCTTCCCGTCGGGGCCGATCAGGAAGGTCGAGCGGATGATGCCCTGGTACTCTCGGCCGTAGTTCGTCTTCGTTCCCCATGCCCCATATGCCGCGGCGACCGTGCGGTCGGGGTCCGACAGCATCGGGAACGGCAGGCGGTGCTCTTCGCGGAACCGAGTGAGCACCGCCACCGAGTCCGGGCTGATGCCGACCACCTCGTACCCGGCGCGGGTGAATGCCCCGTACCCGTCGCGGAAGTCGCACGCCTCGGTCGTGCATCCCGGTGTGAACGCCTTCGGATAGAAGTGGAGGATCAGCCGCGTTCCGGTGAATCGGCCGAGTGACACCCTCGCCCCGGTGTCGTCGAGCAGGGTGAACGCGGGGGCGCGGTCGCCGATTTCGATGGTCACGTTCCCTCCCGGGACGATGGTGGCAGATCGGCGGTGGCGTTCAACCACCCGCCGTGACCCGCAGCTGGCCGCAGGCGGCGTCGATCTCGAGACCGCGGGTGTCACGCAGGGTCACCGACGATCCGCTCCGCCGCACCTCGGCCACGAAGTCCCTGATCCGCTCCTTCGGTGGCCGCCGCTGTGCCGCCAGCGGGGTGGGATTCATCGGAATGACGTTGACGTGCGCCCGCAACTCTCGGGCGATCGCGCCCAGGGCACGCGCCTGGTGCGCGCTGTCGTTCACCCCGTCCATCAGCGTCCATTCCAGGGTCACCCTCCTGCCCTTGCCCTCCCGGAAACGGGTGGCGGCGGCAAGGATGTCTTGAAGCGGATACCGCCTATTGAGCGGCACCAGGCTCTCGCGGAGGTGGTCGTCGGCAGCGTGGAGGCTGAGCGCCAGGGTGACCGGCCACGGCTCGGCGGCAAGGCGGTCGATCCCCGGCGTCACGCCGACGGTCGAGACCGTCACCGACCGCGCCGACATCCCCATCACCTCGATCATGCGCCGGATCGCCTCGCGCACGTTGGGGTAGTTGGCCAGCGGCTCACCCATACCCATGAACACGACGTTGCCGACACGAGGGGGCGACCCGGACATCGGGTGGTCGCGGAGATGCCCGGCGGCGTACGCCACTTGGGCGATGATCTCGCCGGCGGTGAGGTGCCGGTCGAAGCCGAATTGGCCGGTGGCACAGAAGGTGCAGGCCATGGCGCACCCGGCCTGGCTGCTGATGCACAGCGTGGTGCGCCGGGGGTATCCCATGAGCACCGCCTCGATCGCCGATCCGTCCGGAGTGCGGAACAGCCACTTGATGGTGCGTCCATCGTCGGTGGCCCTCTCTGCTTCGACTCGGAACGGCCAGAGGCGGCCGGTGAGACGGTCGCGCACCGAGGCGGGGAGGTTGGTCATCATCGCCGGCTCGAGCACCGGATGGAGGTACAGCCACTCCCTGAGCTGGTCGATCCGGTACGACGGCTCACCGGGGAGCAACGCCCCCAGTCCCTCGGGGTCGGTCTGGTAGGGCATCGGGGTGGTCGCTCAGCCGGCCAGCTGGCGAGCCTGGTCTATCCACTCGGTGGCGCGGTCTTCGGTGACGCCGGCGGCCTCGGCCACCTTCCCCGGCGATGCCGCCGCCAGGTCGGCGAATCGGGTGATGCCGGCGCTGGCGAGCCGAGCGCGGAACGCCGGGCCGATCCCCTTCACTCGGGTGAGGTCGTCGTCTTCGGCGGTCGGCGGCGAACCCGATGCCGGCACCACGCGGAAGGCCGGGGTGCGCAGCGGTGCCGCCGGCATCGCCTCCGGGCCCATCAGCCGGTCACGGAGCAGCCAGACGACGGCGGCCACTCCCGCACCGATGCCCACCAGGATGCCGACGATCTTCGTCGAGCGGCGCATGGACGGATTGTACGAGCTGCCCCGGCCTTGCAGGCGGGCGACCCCACGGGAGTGCCGGCGTGGCCCCGGTACGATGGGGGGGGTGCGACGCCTTCTTCCTCTCACGCTCGCCGCGGCCCTCGTCCTGGGCGCGTCGGCGTCGGCGTCGGGCCACGCTCCGGGGGGGCGCTGTGCCGAGCGGTTCCCCGACTCGGTGTTCGACACCTCGGCTGCCGCCGGACCGGTGATGGTGCACGGATCCGGTATCGGGTCCGACCTCACGACCCGCTACGCCGCCGACTTCGAGCGGCTCGTGGTCCTCGTCCAGGCCGAGATGGGTGGCCTCGACGACGACGTCGTGGTCTGCATCTTCGCCGAGGACATCCCGCTCGACGCGCAGGCACTGGGATGGCCCGAGGGCCAGAAACTGCACGCGGCGGCGTTCGGCGAGGATCGCCTCGTCGTCGTGTCGTCGTACCTGATCCGCTACGTGCCCGACGCCGGTCGCGCCGGGTTGCTGCACGTCGCCATGTGGCAGGTGAGCGAGGGGCAGTATCCCGAGCCCTTCGGTGACGAGGTGGCGGGTTGGTATCGGAATCGGCTTGCC
>JAZDHM010000262.1:0-12680 GCA_043805935.1 Actinomycetota bacterium | reverse complement strand
GACGGAGGGTGGGGCCGGGATCGCGTCGGCGCGTGCCGCGCCATGCAAAGACCAGCCCGGTGACGCCGGGGACGAGCACGCCGATCGTCACCGGCCAGGTGTACCGCTCGAATGCTCCGACCACGAGGGCGAAGGCGGTTGTCAGGGCAAGGACGGCCACGATCGACCCCACCCGCCACCGCGGGCCGGGAACGGCGGCTTCGGTCGCGGCCGCGGCGTCGGGGAACACCGCCAACAGCACGCCGACGGCCATGAGGAGCACGGAATCCACCGGGTTGCCGGAGATGGCGTCGAACACCCCGGCCACGGCCAGGATGGCGACGACGAGCACGGACTGGCGGGTCCAGCGGCGGGTTTGACTCGGCTCGGCCCGGGCGCCCGCAGCCAGACGGTCGGACTGCAGACCCGGCGGCTCAGCCATGGCACGATTCTGGCACGGGAGAGTCGAGCGGCAAACGGCGAAAGGGCAGTCCGGGCGACTGGGCTTGCTCTCGGGGTTGAGCCGCCGGCTCCCCACGGCGGCTCGCTGCGGTTTGCTGTGCATCAGGGTCGGGGCGACCAGGTCGGCTGGCACACGGCCTCCGGCCACTCGGGGCCGACCGGTTGTGTCAACCTGGAACCCTCCGGCCCTGAGGCCCCTACGGGACGCACGCGCCGTCGAATGCCCGGGTGGGACACCCACCGCCAAGAGGGGTTTCACCAGGGGGAGACCCGTGCTGAGCTCACCGATGCGGCCTCGACGCGCCACGGCCTGGGGGCGTCCGGCTCAGGCGCTCGCCGGTCGTCGCGTCCAGGACCGGGTGCTCGGGCTGCTCGAGGGGTAGGCGGGTCCACGGGTGCCGGCCGCAGAGAGCCGTTGACTGCCGGTCCCATGTTCGGTAGATTGCCCTCGAACGAAGGAATAGAGGGAGCCCTGAGGTTCTCGTTGGTGCCGGCTTTGCCGGACCAGGATAGCCGCGTGCTATCCTGGTGTTTCGTCGTCTCCGGCTCTGCCGGGGAAACGCCCTAGGCAAGAGCACCACCACCACCATCCGGCCCGCCCACTGACATCGAGGAGGAAGCGCCTTTGGCTCGTGCGCGCACCGAGCGGATCACGTTCGCGAAGATTCCGGAAGTCCTCCCCCTCCCCGACCTGCTGTCCGTACAACACGATTCCTTCGGCTGGTTCCTCGAACGCGGTCTGAAGGAGATCTTCGAAGAGATCTCCCCGATCGAGGACTTCACGGGGACGCTCGCCCTCGAGCTGACCGACCATCGCTTCGAAGAGCCGACGATGTCGATCGACGAGGCGAAAGAGCGCGACTCGAATTACTCGCGTCCGCTGTTCGTCACCGCCCGATTCATGAACCGCCAGACCGGTGAGATCAAAGAGCAGCAGGTGTTCCTGGGCGACTTCCCGATGATGACGCCCAACGGCACCTTCATCATCAACGGCACCGAGCGCGTCGTGGTGAGCCAGCTGGTGCGGTCCCCGGGCGTGTACTTCGACCAGACGCCCGACAAGACTTCCGATCGCGACCTCTTCACCGCCAAGGTTATCCCCGGCCGGGGCGCCTGGCTGGAGTTCGACATCGACAAGAAGGGCACCCTCGGTGTCCGGGTCGATCGCAAGCGCCGCCAGTTGGTGAGCACCTTCCTGCGCGCCCTCGACTTCGCCCAGGCCAGCGAGGACATCGCCGCGTTGTTCGACAAGGGCGAAGTGATCCTCAACACGCTGGAGAAGGACACCACCGAAGATCGCGAAGAGGCGCTGCTGGACCTGTACCGCAAGCTGCGGCCGGGCGAGTTGACCACGATCGAATCGGCTCGCGGGCTGATCAACACCCTCTTCTACAACCCGAAGCGGTACGACCTGACCCGGGTGGGGCGCTACAAAATCAACCAGAAGTTCGGACGCCCCAACGCGGATCTCGAAGACATCGAGCAGTACCGCCGCGACCAGCTCGGGCTGCTGTCGCAGGAGGACATCCTCGAGACCATTCGCTATCTCGTGAAGCTCCATGAGGGAGCAGCCGGCTTCTCGCCCGACGACATCGACCACTTCGGCAACCGGCGGGTCCGCACCGTCGGCGAACTGATCCAGAACCAGATCCGCGTCGGCCTCACCCGTCTCGAGCGAGTAGTGCGCGAGCGCATGACCACGCAGGACCCGGAGGCGATCACGCCCCAGAGCCTGATCAACATCCGCCCGGTGGTCGCCTCGATCAAAGAGTTCTTCGGCACCAGCCAGCTCAGCCAATTCATGGACCAGCCCAACCCGCTGGCCGGCCTCACTCACCGGCGCCGTCTCAGTGCCCTCGGGCCGGGCGGGCTGTCTCGCGAGCGCGCCGGTTTCGAGGTGCGCGACGTGCACTCGTCCCACTACGGGCGGATGTGCCCCATCGAGACGCCCGAGGGGCCGAACATCGGGCTGATCGGGTCGCTGGCGTCGTACGCCAAGGTGAACCGATTCGGCTTCATCGAGACGCCGTATCGCCGGGTCGACGACGGCCGGGTCACTCACAAGATCGACTACCTCACCGCGTACGAGGAGGAGCGGCACGTCATCGCGCAGGCGAACGCCCTGCTCCGCGAGGACGGCACGTTCGCGGCCGACCGCGTGCTCGTGCGACGGGGTGGTGGCGACGTCGACTACGTGCGTCCCAAGGACGTGGACTACATGGACGTCTCGCCGAAGCAGGTCGTCTCGGTGGCGACGTCGCTCATCCCGTTCCTCGAGCACGACGATGCCAACCGCGCCCTGATGGGCTCGAACATGCAGCGCCAGGCGGTGCCGTTGCTCCGGTCGGAGGCCCCGCTCGTCGGCACCGGTGTCGAGGGCCGCGTGGCATTCGACTCGGGGGACACGATCATCGCTGAGGACGATGGCGAGGTGGCGGAAGTCACGGGCCAACACATCATCGTGAAGGTCGGGAACAAGCGGACCGAGTACGCCCTGAAGAAGTTCGTGCGGTCCAACCAGGGAACGAGCATCAACCAGAAGCCGCTCGTACGCGACGGTGACCGCGTCCGCAAGGGCCAGGTGCTGGCCGATGGGCCTTCCACCGACCAGGGCGAGCTGGCGCTCGGCAAGAACCTGCTCGTGGCGTTCATGCCGTGGCGCGGCCACAACTTCGAGGACGCCATCGTCATCTCCGAGCGTCTGGTGCGCGACGACGTGCTCACCTCGATCCACATCGAGGAGTACGAGATCGAAGCCCGCGACACCAAGCTCGGTGCCGAAGAGATCACCCGGGACATCCCCAACGTCGCCGAGGAGGTACTGCGCGACCTCGACGAGGAAGGGATCATCCGCATCGGCGCCGAGGTCGGGCCGGGCGATTACCTCGTGGGCAAGGTCACCCCGAAGGGCGAGACCGAGCTGACTCCCGAGGAGCGCTTGCTCAGGGCGATCTTCGGCGAGAAGGCCCGCGAGGTCCGGGACATGTCGCTCAAGGTCCCCCATGGCGAGCAGGGCAAGGCCATCGACGTCAAGGTGTTCCGCCGCGAGGACGGCGACGAGCTCCTCCCCGGCATGAACGAGCTGGTCCGGGTGTACGTCGCCCAGACCCGCAAGATCGCCGAGGGCGACAAGCTCGCCGGACGGCACGGCAACAAGGGTGTGATCGCCAAGATCCTCCCCGAGGAGGACATGCCGTTCCTCGAGGATGGCACGCCGGTCGACATCATCCTGTCGCCGCTGGGTGTTCCCTCCCGGATGAATCTCGGCCAAGTGCTCGAGACCCACCTCGGGTGGGCGGCGGCGCGCGGCTGGGACGAGTTCAAGGGAACCACGGCTGCCGCCGCGGGCGCGCCCCCGTGGAGCCGAGTCGCCACCCCGGTGTTCGACGGCGCCAAGGAAGACGAGATCGGCAAGGTGCTCGCCAACTCCAGGGTCAACGAGGACGGGCAGCGGCTGATCGACGGCCACGGCAAGGCGAAGCTGTACGACGGCCGTAACGGCGAGCCGTTCGATCAGCCGATCACCGTGGGATACATCTACATCCTGAAGCTGCTCCACCTGGTCGACGACAAGATCCACGCCCGTTCGACCGGCCCCTACTCGATGATCACCCAGCAGCCACTGGGCGGAAAGGCGCAGTTCGGAGGCCAGCGGTTCGGTGAGATGGAGGTGTGGGCGCTCGAGGCGTACGGCGCCGCCTACGCCCTCCAGGAGCTGCTCACCATCAAGTCCGACGACGTGCGCGGTCGGGTCAAGGTGTACGAGGCCATCGTGAAGGGCGAGAACATCCCGGAACCGGGAATCCCCGAGTCCTTCAAGGTGCTCATCAAGGAGATGCAAAGCCTCTGCCTGAACGTGGAGATGCTCTCGGCAGGTGAGGAGGTCGAGCTGCGCGAGCTCGATGACGACGCCTTCCGGACGGCCGAGTCCCTCGGCATCGACATCTCCCGACCCGAACGCGGCGACTGACCGACGACAGCGATGACGGATTCGAGACGAGATCACAAGGAGTACGGGTGCCCCAGTTCTTCGATGAGCTGAAGATCAGCCTGGCCACCGCGGATCAGATCCGCGCGTGGTCCCACGGCGAGGTGAAGAAGCCGGAGACCATCAACTACCGGACGCTGAAGCCGGAGAAGGATGGTCTCTTCGACGAGCGCATCTTCGGGCCCACCCGTGATTGGGAGTGCTACTGCGGCAAGTACAAGCGTGTCCGTTTCCGCGGGATCATCTGCGAGCGGTGCGGTGTCGAAGTGACCCGGTCGAAGGTTCGCCGCGAGCGCATGGCCCACATCGAACTGGCCGCGCCCGTCACCCACATCTGGTATTTCAAGGGTGTGCCCAGCCGCCTGGGCTATCTCCTCGACATGTCGCCCAAGGACCTGGAGAAGGTCATCTACTTCGCCGCCTACCTCATCACCCACGTCGACGAGGAGAAGCGCCAGAAGGACCTCCCCGAGCTCGAAGAGGCGATGAACGAAGAGGTCAACATCGTCCGGCGCGAGTTCGAGGAGTGGAAGGAGACCCGCCTCGAGCGCCTGGAGCGCGAGCTCAAACAGATGGAGGACGGCGGGGCCAAGGGCCAAGAGCTCTCCGCTGCCCGCCGCGAGGCGGAGCGGGAGATCAAGGACCGCCAGGAGCGTGCCGAGTACGAAGAGGAACTCATCCGCGAGGCCTTCGAGTTCTTCCGAACGATGCAGGTGCGCGACCTCGTGGAGTCCGAGCAGCTGTGGCGAGAGGTGCGCGATCGCTACGACGCGTACTACGAGGGCGCCATGGGTGCCGAGGCCGTCAAGGCGCTGCTGGCGCGCCTCGACCTCGACGACGAGATCGAGCGGCTCAACGAGGACCTGGCCGGCAACTCGGCGCAGCGGCGTCAGCGCGCCACCAAGCGGCTCAAGGTGATCACCCCGTTCGCTCAGGGCGTCAACGAGGTCGGGGCGATGATCCTCGAGGCGGTGCCCGTCATCCCGCCCGACCTGCGCCCGATGGTGCAGCTCGACGGCGGCCGGTTCGCCACCAGCGACCTCAACGACCTCTACCGGCGCGTGATCAACCGCAACAACCGGCTCAAGAGGCTGCTCGACCTGGGGGCGCCCGAGATCATCGTGAACAACGAGAAGCGGATGCTCCAGGAGGCCGTGGACGCCCTCTTCGACAATGGCCGGCGCGGCCGTGCCGTCACCGGGCCGGGCAATCGCCCGCTCAAGTCTCTCTCCGACATGCTCAAGGGCAAGCAGGGGCGGTTCCGCCAGAACTTGCTCGGCAAGCGCGTCGACTACTCGGGACGGTCGGTGATCGTGGTCGGACCGCAGCTGCGCCTCCATCAGTGCGGCCTGCCCAAGGCGATGGCCCTCGAGCTGTTCAAACCGTTTGTGATGAAGCGCCTCGTCGACTTGGACCTGGCGCAGAACATCAAGGCAGCGAAGCGCATGGTCGAGCGACAGCGGCCCCAAGTGTGGGACGTGCTCGCCGAGGTGATCCAGGAGCATCCAGTGCTCCTCAACCGGGCCCCCACGCTGCACCGCCTCGGCATCCAGGCGTTCGAGCCGGTGCTCGTCGAGGGCAAGGCCATCCAGATCCACCCGCTGGTGTGCGAGGCGTTCAACGCCGACTTCGACGGCGATCAGATGGCCGTGCACCTGCCCTTGTCCGCGGAGGCACAGGCTGAGGCGCGGGTGCTGATGCTCTCCACGAACAACGTGCTGTCACCGGCGAGCGGCCGCCCGATCATCACTCCGAGCCAGGACATGATCATTGGGATCTACTACCTGTCCGAGGTCATCCCCGACGCCAAGGGCGCCGGACGGGCGTTCGGCGACATCGACGAGGCGCAGATGGCCTACGACCTCGGCGATCTCAGCGTGCACGCCCCGATCAAGCTCCGGGTGGGCGAACGCGCCGGCGACCCAGCGCTGTACGCCGAGCTGCGCGATCACCTGGGGGACCTGATCCCCGCCGAGCCGATCGATGGGTCGGTGGCCACCGAGACGACCTTCGGACGGGCGCTGTTCAACTCCGTGCTGCCCCCCGACTTCCCCTACGTCAACGGCATCGTGCTCAAGAGCGACATCCGGACCCTGATCGAGGAGGTCATCGAGCGCTACGACAAGGCGCAGGTCGAGTCGTTCCTCGACGGGATCACGGACCTCGGGTTCCAGTTCTCCACCCAGGCCGGCTTGACCATTGGACTCGAGGACGTCAAGACCCCCGAGAGCAAGGCGGCGATCCTCGAGGAGTACGAAGGCCGCGCCGCAAAGGTCGAGGACCTGTACCAGCAGGGGATCATCACCGACGACGAGCGCCGTCAGGAGCTGATCGAGATCTGGACCGAGGCCACCGATACGGTCAAGGACGCCCTCGAGGTGAGCCTGAAGGCCGACCGGTTCAATCCGATCGACATGATGGTGCGCTCGGGAGCTCGTGGGAACATCATGCAGGTCCGCCAGATCGCCGGCATGCGCGGCCTTGTGGCCAACCCCAAGGGCGACATCATCCCGCGGCCGATCAAGGCGAACTTCCGCGAGGGGCTGTCGGTGCTCGAGTACTTCATCTCGACCCACGGCGCTCGCAAGGGGCTCGCCGACACCGCGCTGCGCACCGCCGACTCCGGGTACCTCACCCGGCGTCTGGTCGACGTGTCCCAGGAGGTGCTGATCTACGCAGAGGAGTCCGAGGACATCGGCATCGTGATCGCCGTCCGCGAGGGAGGCCAGCCGATCCGCCACCTGCGCAACCGCATCTTCGGGCGGGTCCTCGCCGAGGACATCAAGATCGGGCGCAGCCTGCTCGCCACCAAGTCGGGGCGGAAGTTGCGTGCTGGCGAGCTGATCGATCGAGAGGCGATGGTCGCCATCCAGACCGCCGCCGAGGTCGAAGAGGTGAGGGTGCGTTCGCCGCTCACCGATTCGTTGCGCCACGGGATCAGCGTCGCCTCCTACGGGTTGAGCCTGGCGACGGGCCGGATGGTCGAGCCCGGCGAGGCGGTCGGGATCATGGCCGCCCAATCCATTGGCGAGCCGGGCACCCAGCTCACCATGCGGACCTTCCACACCGGCGGCGTCGCCGGCGAGGACATCACCCATGGCCTCCCCAGGGTGACCGAGCTGTTCGAGGCCCGGTCCCCGAAGGGCAAGGCACCGATCTCGGAGGTCGGCGGCATCATCAAGGTGGTCGACGACGAGGAGGGGCGGCGGATCGTCATCGAGACGAAGGAGGGCGACGTCGAGTATCCGATCTCCCGCCGAGCGCGGCTCAAGGTGCGTGAGGGCCAGGACATCGATCCCGGAACGCCGCTCACCGAGGGACCGCTCGATCCGAAGGAGGTCCTGGAGATCATGGGGGTGCGGGCTTGCCAGAAGTACCTCGTCGACGAGGTGCAGGAGGTGTACCGCAGCCAGGGCGTGGACATCCACGACAAGCACATCGAGGTGATTGTCCGCCAGATGCTGCGTCGGGTCCGGGTCGTCAACTCGGGTGACTCGCAGTTCCTGCCGGCCGAGCTCGTGGACTCTCAGGAGTTCCGTGACGCCAACCGCGAGCTGGTCGCCGAGGGAAAGAAGCCGGCGGAGGGACGCCCCGAATTGATGGGAATCACCAAGGCCTCGCTGGCCACCGACTCGTGGCTGTCGGCTGCGTCGTTCCAGGAGACCACCAGGGTGCTCACCGAGGCCGCTCTCCAGGGACGCTCCGACTTCCTCCGCGGCCTCAAGGAGAACGTGATCATCGGCAAGCTGATCCCGGCCGGCACCGGGGCGGATCCCTACCAGGTGGTCCAGCCCTCGCTTCCCGACGCCACCGTGGTGACCGCCCTGGGCCTTTTCGGGGAAACCGTTTCGGACACCGCGAAGGACGCCCTGCCCGCCAACCCGGCGGAATGGCTGGCCTCCCTGGGCGCCCAGGCCGACGAAGACGAAGAGAAAGAGGAGTAATCAGTCTCCAGCCTCCAGCAAGACCGGATTCGGCCCGCCGGTAATGGCGGGTCGAATCACGCCGGTTCTGTAGTCAACGCCGCCGGAGGACGGCGAGGTCACCGCGTTCCGCCGTGAGGTCGGTGGGAACGAAGAGCCGGCCCTCGTGGTAGTCCATGCTGCTGATCCGCGGGAGGTTGAGCCGCTGCGGGTCGCCCTCGCCGGGATCGTTGGGCCGATCGTCGTCAGCGGCACCGCTGCCGGCAATGGTGGTGATGATCCCGGTGCCCGCCTCGATCATCCGGACGACGTGGTTGAAGCGGTCGCCCACGAAGGCGTTTCCCTTCTCGTCGAGTGAGAGCGAGATTGGGCCGTCGAACCTGGCGGTCGGGTCGCTGCCGAAGGTGGCACAGCGGGCATCGCCCCCGTCGCCCGAGTATCCGGGATGTCCGTCACCGGCGATGGTGACGACCCGTCGGCGGCCAACCGAGACGACCCTGAGTGCAAAGTTCCCGCTGTCCAGGACGTAGATCGTGTCTCCAGGCCCGCGGCGGATGTCGTAGATGCGGCCAAACCGGGCCTCATCGAAGGCCGCCACCCCGCGCTGGAACCCGGGTTGCCCGTCGCCGATGACGTGGACGACCCGGCCTGCTGCGTCGAATCGCCAGAGGCGGCACCCGGTCACCTCGTTCACCCAGATGCAGCCTTCTTGGTCGACGACGCAGTTGCCCATGTCCGCCATTCCGTGGGCATGTCCGTCGACGAGCAGGCGCGCCGACATCACCTCGGGGTCGATCCGGTAGAGCTGAGCGGTCTCGAGGTTGGATACGACGAGCGATCCGTCGGGCAAGGAGTCGACGTACATTGGGTACTCCACGGCCGCGGTGATGTTGGGGACCCCGGGGAACACCTGCTCGGAGGCGAGGGTCCACTCCAGCCGGCCCGCGTCGCCGACCAGGCCGAGGAAGTGCTGCTGGTGGGCAATGGCGAAGTGACGGCCGGTCAGGTCGTGGAAGCCGAAGTGCACGAAGCCGTCTTTGACGAGGTCGTCCGGGCCGAAGTGCACGACCCGCTCGATCGCCCAGCCGGTCACGGCCCGACTGTAGGGCGTCGGGATCCCGTCGGGCCAGGTACCAGCCGGTCCGGCGCTTTGCTCAGGGATGCCGCCTCCCCCTATACTCCGCCGCCGCGACTTCGGTCCGACACCCCTTCTCGACAAGGGGCGTGCTTGGCTGCGACCCAGCCGGGCGAATACGCCTGAGAAGGGGAAGTTCATACGGGTCGGTGCCCCGCCCGCTCGGGGGCGGACGCGCCGGCTCTCGCATGTGCAGCGTCTCCGTGGGGGAGTTGCGCTGCGCCGACAACAGAGAGTGGAAGCAGGCACGAGTGCCGACGATCGAACAACTGGTCCGTGAGGGCCGGCAGAGCAAACCGAAGAAGGACAAGACGCCCGGCCTCGCCGGGGCGCCGCAGCGCCGCGGCGTGTGCACCCGCGTCTACACCGTCACTCCGAAGAAGCCGAACTCGGCCCTTCGCAAGGTTTGCCGCGTTCGCCTGTCCTCGGGCACCGAGGTCACGGCCTACATCCCGGGCGAGGGCCACAACCTCCAGGAGCACTCGATCGTGCTCATCCGCGGCGGTCGGGTGAAGGATCTCCCGGGCATCCGCTACAAGGTCATCCGCGGCACCCTCGACGCCGCCGGAGTGAGCTCCCGGCGCCAGGCGCGCTCCCGCTACGGCTCGAAGAAGGTATAGAGGTGCCACCCACCATGCCCTTTGCTGGCGTCTCACCGGCCCTCGACACCGCTCGCGGCGTCCTCCTCCTCGACGCATCTCCATCGATGCGCCTTTGTCGTGCGTCCTTGCGATCGGCGCCGATTGCTCGGCGATTCACGCAGCACGGGCATGGAGGGAGGCACTGATGCGCCGCGCACCCTCCGACGTCCGCCATCTCGAACCCGATCCGGTCTTCCGCAGCGCCCTGGTCAGCCAGATCATCAACAAGGTGCTCTGGACCGGGAACAAGGAACAGGCGCGCAAGATCGTCTACGGCGCGCTCGAGATCGTGGAGAAGCGCGCCGGCCAGGACCCCATCACGGTCCTGAAGAAGGCGATCGACAACGTCCGTCCCTCCGTCGAAGTCCGTTCTCGCCGTGTCGGCGGTTCGGCGTACCAGGTGCCGGTCGAGGTCCGTCCCCGCCGCGGGGGCACGCTCGCCGTGCGGTGGCTCGTCGACTTCGCCCGCAAGCGCCGCGAGCACACGATGGCGGAGCGCCTTGCCAATGAGATCCTCGACGCCTCGACCCGCCAGGGCGCCGCCTTCAAGCGCCGCGAGGACGTCCACAAGATGGCGGAGTCCAACAAGGCCTTCGCCCACTACCGCTGGTAATCACCCCATGGCCGACAACGCTTCCCTCAGTCATCTTCGCCAGTACCCGCTGAGCCGTACGCGGAACATCGGGATCATGGCGCACATCGACGCGGGCAAGACGACCACCACCGAGCGGATCCTGTACTACACGGGCAAGACCTACAAGCTGGGTGAGGTCCACGCGGGCGCCGCGGTCATGGACTGGATGGAGCAGGAGCAGGAGCGCGGCATCACGATCACCTCCGCTGCCACCACCTGCTTCTGGCGCGACACCTGGATCAACATCATCGACACCCCGGGCCACGTCGACTTCACGGTCGAGGTGGAGCGCTCCCTGCGAGTACTTGACGGCGCCGTGGCGGTGTTCGATGCCGTTGCCGGCGTCGAACCGCAGACGGAGACGGTATGGCGTCAAGCCGACCGGTACAAGGTGCCCCGGATCTGCTTCATCAACAAGATGGACAGGGTCGGGGCCGATTTCTTCGCGGCGGTCGATTCGATCCGCACGCGGCTCGAGGCTCATCCGGTGCCCGTCCAGGTTCCGGTCGGAGCCGAGGGCGCCTACCGCGGCGTCATCGACCTCGTCGAGATGAAGGCGCATCTCTGGCCGGATGACGACGGTGAACGCTGGGAGACCATCGAGATCCCGGCCGAGTACGCCGATCAGGCGCATGAGTGGCGCGGCAAGATGCTGGAGGCGATCGCCGAGGTAGACGAGAAGCTCCTGGAGAAGTACCTCGAGGACCTTGAGATCACCCCCGACGAGATCCGCGCCGCCCTCCGCATCGGGACCATCAACGGGTTGTTCGTGCCCGTCCTCAACGGCGCCGCATTCAAGAACAAGGCCGTCCAGCCGGTCCTCGATGCAGTCGTCTGGTACCTCCCCAGCCCGGTCGACCTCGCTCCGGTGCACGGCTTCAAGCCGGGGGACGAGACCCACGTGATCGAGCGCCGGGCCGACGACGGCGAGCCGTTCTCGGCCATCGCCTTCAAGATCATGACCGACCCGTACGTGGGCAAACTCACTTACTTCCGGGTGTATTCGGGGCACGTGGCCAAGGGCGACACCGTGATGAACACGACGGTGGGCAAGAAGGAACGCATCGGGCGTCTGTTGCGGATGCACGCCAACCACCGGGAGGACGTCGACGACGTGTTCACCGGCGACATCGTGGCGGGCGTGGGCATCAAGACGACGACCACCGGTGACACGTTGAGCAATCCGACACACCCCATCCAGCTCGAGTCGATGACGTTCCCGGCCCCGGTGATCTCGGTTGCCATCGAGCCGAAGACCAAGGCCGATCAGGACAAGCTGGGGGAGGCGCTCGGCCGGCTTGCCGAGGAGGACCCCACGTTCCTGGTTCGCTCCGACGAGGAAACCGGCCAGACGATCATCGCCGGAATGGGCGAGCTGCACCTCGACGTCCTCGTCGATCGGCTCCGGCGCGAGTTCAAGGTCGACGCCAACGTCGGCCGCCCGCAGGTGGCCTACCGCGAGACCATCGCCCAGGAGATCCGTGAGGTGTCCTACCGCCACGTCAAGCAGACGGGCGGCAAAGGCCAGTTCGCCCACGTCGTCATCAACCTCGAACCGACTGGCCCCGGCGGAGGCTACGAGTTCATCGACCACACCAAGGGTGGTGCGGTCCCCCGCGAGTACGTCTCCGCCGTCGACGAGGGGATCGAGGCCGCCCTCGACGCCGGAGTGCTCGCCGGATACCCGGTGGTCGACGTGCGGGCCGTCCTGGTGGATGGCTCGGCTCATGCCGTCGACTCGTCGGAGATGGCTTTCAAGATCGCCGGGTCGATGGCGCTCCAGGAAGCGGCCCGCCGGGCCGGCCTCAAGCTCCTCGAGCCGGTGATGGCCGTCGAAGTGGTGACGCCCGACGAGTACATGGGCGACGTCATCGGCGACCTGAACGCCCGTCGCGGCCAGATCGGCGAGATGGGTCAG
>JAZDHM010000261.1:0-3638 GCA_043805935.1 Actinomycetota bacterium | reverse complement strand
GCGGAGACTCCCTTGGCATTGGGGTGGACGTTGAACACCACCGCGTTGCCGCCGCTGAGGATGGCGATGGTGTTGTTGATCACCGTTGCCGTCGGGTTGGTGACCGGAGTGATCGAGCCGACCAGTCCGAACGGGGCGTGCTCGGTGAGCATCATCCCGTCGTCTCCCGTCTTGATCAGGGGGGCGAGGTCCTCGGGGCCCGGGGTCCTGGTGGCGACGAGGATGTTCTTGCGCACCTTGTCCTCGGTGCGGCCCAGTCCGGTCTCCTCGTGCGCCATCGTGGCGAGCCGCTCGGCGTTGTCGACCATCACACGGCGAACCGATGCGACGACCGCCTCGCGAAGATCGGTGCCGGCGTCGGCATACCGCTGCTGAGCGCGCTCGGCGGCATTCACGGCCTCGTCGATGGTGGCGTAGATGCCTTCGCCGAGGTCGGTCCCCGGGATGTCGACCGGGATGTGAGGGTGGATCGGGACCCGGTCGGGCGTCCCACCGAGACGGGACCGCACCCGCGCGATGATCGCCTGGATCTCGTCTTCGGTGTAGAGCTTCACTTGGTGTATCTCACCTCACCGCCGACCTCCCAAGTGTCGACGATGGCCATGACCACCGCGTCGCAGGGACGGTCTCGGGTGGCTGCGGTTTGGCGCGCCGAAGAGCCGGTGGCATACATCACCACCTCGCCGACGCCGGCGCCGACGCCATCGACGGCGATGACGTAGCCGCCCGTCTCGGCGTCATCGACGTCGAGCTGGCGGATCACGAGGAACTTGAGCCCCTCCATCGTGGGCTCCTTGTTCGACGCGACCAGCGTCCCGGCTACCCGGCCGAGCAACACGCCGGGACCCGACTCAGGACTCGGCCGCGGCCTCGTCGGCGCGGCCGAGGGGGAGGACCAGGTCGATGTTCACGTGCGGGCGAGCGATGACGTGCGTGGAGACGACCTCGCCCACCTTCTCGGCGCCACGGATGCCGGCGTCGATGGCGGCCTTCACCGCGGCTACGTCGCCGCGGACGATCGCGGTGACGTAGCCGCCGCCGGTCTTTTCGTACGAGACGAGCTCCACCTTGGCCGCCTTCACCATCGCGTCGGCGGCCTCGACCATCGCCGCGAAACCGCGGCATTCGATCATTCCGAGTGCTTCAGCCATGAGCTTCTCGCTCTCCCTTTCTCTCCGACTCCCGATCCGCTCAGCCGGCGTCCCTGCCTTCGAGACCTTCGAGGGCGGCCACCGCCGCCCGCCATCCGACATCGATGTCCCGCTCTTCCCCGCCGAGGTAGACCCTGCCGAGCGACCCGAACGACCTCACCTCGAGCACGTTGATGTGCGCCGCCTTCTCCGCTTCGTTGGCAGCGAGGGCGGCGTACGAGGCCGGCTCCATCTCGAGGAGGTACAGGGTCTGGCCGGGGATGATCATCTGGCCGTGGCGCATCCGGTTGATGAGCTGAGCCTGGTGATCGTCGATCCGGCGGATGATCTGACTGGACGCGATCTTCGGCTTGATGCGACTCGCCTCGGTGGCGCCGATCTCGGCGAGGATGGCGGCTCCGGCGGCGCGCACCTCGGCCTGGGAGGGTGAGTGGACTTCGAGAAGTCCAAAGTAGCGCTCCACGATTTGCATCCCCGGTTTCACCGTCGTCGCCTTGAGGGCGATGTCGGTCATCCGGTTGATCTCGATGCCCGGGGAGATCTCGACGTAGAGCGAGGCGTCGCCGGCCAGCGGCAGGAAACCCTGGGCCACCGTTCCGAGGAAGGCGGCGTATTGCGGTTGGAGGCTGTCGAGGAAGGAATACCCCCGCAGATCAATGCTGGCCACTCGATGCTCCTCCCGTGACGATCTGGATCCCCGCCGATGCCCCGATCCGCGTGGCGCCGGCGGCGATCATCTGGCGGGCGTCCTCGGCGCTGCGGATGCCGCCGGACGCCTTCACCCCGATCTTGGGGCCGACCGCTTCACGCATCAGCGCCACGTCGTACACGGTCGCTCCGCCCCCCCCGAACCCGGTCGACGTCTTGACGAAGTCGGCGCGTGCTTTCACGGCGAGACGGGACCCGATCACCTTCTCCTCGTCGGTGAGCAGGACCGTCTCCAGGATGACCTTGCACAGCGCACCCGCCTCGCGGCAGGCCTCCGCCACGCCGGCGATGTCGCGCTCGACGAGGCCGTAGTCGCCCGACTTGAGCGCGCCGATGTTCACCACCATGTCGATCTCCCTGGCCCCGTCGCGAATCGCCCGCCGGGCCTCCATCGCCTTGATCTCCGGGGTGGTCGCCCCGAACGGGAACCCGACGACGCAGCACGCCACGACGTCCGACTCCTTGAGCGCGTCCGCAACCCGCTTGGCCCAGGTGGGATTTACACACACCGAGGCGAAGCCATACTCGATCGCCTCGTCGCACATCCGATCGATCTCCGCGGCGGTGGCGTCGGGCTTGAGCAGCGTGTGGTCGATGAACCCGGCGAGGTCCGACGGGACGTCGGCGCCCACGCCGTTGAACGACACCCGGGTAGCGCCGGCGGCGAGCACCGAGCGCACCTTCTCCGCCGAGTGGACGACGCAATCGCCCACACAGGACAGGCAGTCGTCCCACGCCTCGCCGGCGATGGTGGCGAGCACCTCTCGGGTGACGGCTTCGATGATGACGTCGCGATCGGTCACACGGCCTCCCCGAGCCGGGCGTACCGGCGATCGACCGCGTCGATCTTCTCGACCCGCTTGGCGTGGCGGCCCCCGGCCCACGGGGTCGCCAGCCACTCCTCGACGATTTGCCAGGCGAGCGCCTCACCGATCAACCCCGCCCCAAGGGTGAGGACATTGGCGTGGTTGTGCTCCCGGCTGTTGCGGGCCGAGGAGATGTCGTAGCACGAGGCCGCCCTCACCCCGGGCACCTTGTTGGCCACCATCGCCGATCCAATCCCGGCCCCGTCGACCACGATCCCCTCGGAGCACTCCCCCGAGGCCACCTTCTCGGCCACCGCCAGGGCGAAGTCGGGATAGTCCACCGCCTCGGTCGAGTCGGTGCCGCAGTCGACCACCCGCCGGCCGGCCTCGCGCAGGCGGAAGCCGAGCCGCTCCTTCAGCCGGAACCCGCCGTGATCGGCACCGATCGCAATGGCGCCGTCCGTCGGAAGGGGGCTCGCCTCGGATCGTTCGGCCGTCGCCGTGGGGGCAACGGCGACGGCGTCGACCACCCGCGTCACCAATGCGCGTACGGCTTCTTCGGTGGGGAGATCGCGACGGGCCACGGCGGGGATTATCCCACGGGACCAGTGCCCCCGGAGGGCAAGCCGAGGGCGGTGGCAGGATGGCGATTCGCAATTCGCCATTGGCAACTCGGCGGACCCTTTGGCGCGACTCTTGCGGGCAACGGGCAACGGGCAACGAAACCACGCCGTCAGTCATCTCTCCCCCCGGGCGCCCCGCTGCGTTCCCTAACCTGCTGCGCGTGACCGATCCCGCGTTCACCTGGGACAAGCGTCCCGGCCGCCGCGCCGGTGAGGGGCACCCGACGGCGTCGGAATCCGTCGTCGAGCCGCTCGGTGGCCGAATCTCGCTACGCGAGGCCGAGCACCGGTTCGGGGTGACCCTCGGGGCATTGCGCGGGTGGGCGCGGCGCGGCCTCATCGACGCGGTG
>JAZDHM010000260.1:0-3366 GCA_043805935.1 Actinomycetota bacterium | reverse complement strand
GGCCGAGCACGGCGAACCCGCGCCACCCGCGATTGGGCCCGGACGGCTCGTCGGGGGGCTCGGGGCGATAGCGCTCGACTTCGATGCTCACGATGCGTCCAGGTACGACTGCAGGAACACCGCGGCGGCGACGCCGTCGCGAGAACGCCGCCGTCGGTCACGCCGCTCCCCCGCCTCGATCATCACCCGCTCGGCGATGACCGAGCTGAAGCGCTCGTCGACCAACTCGATGGGCAGCCCGGTGGCGCCACCGACGTCCGCGGCGAAGCTGCGAGCCTCGCGGGCCGCCGCGCCCTCGGAGCCGTCGAGGCCGACGGGAAGACCGACCACGATCCGTTCGACGTCGAGATCCGCCACCAGAGTTCCGATCCGGTCCAGGACGCCGGGCCCGGCAGCGATGACCGAGTGCGGGTGGGCGGTGATCCCGAGCAGGTCGCTGACCGCCACGCCGATCCGGATCGAACCGTGGTCGAGGGCGAGCACGCGTCCCACGTCAGCCGCCCAGCGCCTCGACGGCGATCCGCCCCGCCTCCTCCAGGGCGTCGCCGATGCGGTCGCCATGGGGCCCTCCCGCCTGGGACAGCTCCGGGTCGCGGCTCGCCCCTCCACCGAGGACGGCGGCGGCGGCCCCGGCGATCTTCGCCGCCGACACCCCAGACCGTGCCAGTTCCGGGGTCACCGCCACCACCACGCCAGCCTTCCCGGCGCGCGCCGAGCCGAGGACGACGACGCCGGAGTCGAGGCGGTCTCTGACCTGTATGGCGAGCTGGCGCAGCTCGTCGGGCTGCATCCCCTCCCTCCCCGCCACCACCAGCCGGTTGCCCCCGCGCACCTCGGCCGATTCGACCAGCCGGGCGGCCTCGGCGCTCCGGGTGCCCGCCTCGAACGCCTCGAGGCGATCCTCCTGGGCTTTCGTCCTGGCGACCAGCGCCGCCGCGGCCTCGCCGACTTGATCGGGCCGGGTGCGCAGATGGCTCGCCGCCGTCTCCAGCTGGCGGCGCAGCCCACTCAGGTAGGCGTATCCGGACGATCCGGTGTAGGCCTCGATGCGGCGCAGGTTCGAGCCGATCGAGGATTCGCCCATGACCACCAGGGGCCCGATCTGGCCGGTGGACGGGACGTGGGTCCCCCCGCACAGCTCGCGGCTGTAGGTGCCTGCCTCGACCACCCGGACCACCTCGCCGTACTTGTCGCCGAAGAACGCCAGCGCCCCCAGCTCCTCCGCCTCCTGGCGGGCAACCTGGTACACCCTGACCCGGGCATTCTCGATGACGCGCTCGTTGGCCACTCGTTCGACCTCGGTGACGACGTCCTCCTCGAGAGCGGCATGGTGGGAGAAGTCGAACCGGAGGCGCCCCGCCTCCACCAGGGAACCGGCCTGCTGCACGTGCTGGCCGACCACCGACCGCAACGCCCAGTGGAGGACGTGGGTGCCGGTGTGGCTCTTGCGAATCCGCTCGCGACGCCCGGCGTCGACCGTGAGGAGGGCATCCTGGCCCACCCGGACCGTCCCGCGGCGAACGATCGCCCGATGCCCGTGGAGCCCGGGGACGGAATGCTGGGTGTCGACGATCTCCAGCTCTCCCGTCTCGGTAGTGGCCGTGCCGGTGTCGCCCACCTGGCCACCGGACTCGCCGTAGAACGTGGTGGTGTCGAAGAAGACCTCCACCTCTCTCCCCGTGTCCGCCGTGTCGATGGGCTCGCCGTCCGCGATCACTGCGAGCACCGTCGCCCCGGTTTCGGTCTCCTCGTACCCCAGGAACCGGGTGGGGCCGGAGGCGTCGAAGATCCGGCGATAGACCGCCGGGGCGTCGGCACTGGCCGAGGCGCGAGCGGCCCGGGCGCGGGCGCGCTGCGCCTCCATCTCCCGGTCGAACGCCACCCGGTCGACGCTGATCCCGCGCTCCGAGGCGATCTCCTCCACCAACTCCACCGGGAAACCGTAGGTGTCATGCAACCTGAAGGCGGTCTCACCCTCGAGGATTCCGCCGTGGGGCACCTCCACGAGCTGGGACTCGAGCAGGGTGTGGCCCGAGTCCAGGGTCCGCCGGAACCGGACCTCCTCGCGCTCGGCCATGTCGACGATGCCGTCGCGGGCGGATCGGAGGACCGGGTAGGCGTCCCCCAGCACCCGCACCGTGGCGTCGACCAGCGCCGGGGTCACCGGTCGCTCGGCGCCCAGCTGCCAGGCGTGCCGAACGGCTCGGCGCAGCAACCTTCGGAGCACGTATCCGCGGCCCTCGTTCGACGGGACCACGCCGTCGGCGATCAAGACGGTGAGGGCGCGTCCGTGGTCGGCGAGGATCCGCAGACTCACGTCGGACGCCGGCGCGGCGCCGAAGCGAGCACCGGTGGCGGACTCGGCGGCAGCCATCACCGGGCGGACGAGATCGGTCTCGAACACGTTGGGAACCCCCTGGAGCAGCACCGCCATCCGCTCCAGCCCCGCCCCGGTGTCGATGCTCTTGGCAGGGAGGTTCCCGACCACGTGGTACGGCTCGTCCTGGACGTATTGCATGAACACCAGGTTCCAGAACTCCATGAACCGCTCTTCGTCGACGACGGGCCCTCCGTCGGGCCCGTACTCGGGGCCCCGGTCGTAGAAGAGCTCCGAGCACGGCCCGGCGGGGCCAGCCACCCCCATCTGCCAGAAGTTGTCCCGATCCCGGCGCTGCAGCCGGTCGGGCGGCACTCCGACCTGGTCGATCCAGATCTCGGCCGCCTCGTCGTCGGAGTCGTGCACCGTGAACCAGAGGCGTTCGGGGTCCATGCCCAGGTGCTCGGTCGCCAGCTCGTACGCCCACGGGATCGCCCGTTCCTTGAAGTAATCGCCGAACGAGAAGTTCCCGAGCATCTCGAAGTACGACATGTGGCGTGCCGTCGTCCCGACGATGTCGATGTCCACCGTCCGCACGCACTTCTGTGACGTGGCCGCCCTCGGATAGGGAGGCTTCTCCTCACCGAGCAGGTACGGCTTGAACGGCACCATCCCGGCGACGGTGAGCAGCAGGGTCGGGTCGACCGGGATGAGCGAGGCCGACGGCACCACGGTGTGCCCGCGTTCCCGGAAGAACTCGAGGAACACGCGGCGTATGTCCGCTCCGGTCATGGGGCGACTCATCGGCAGGCTGGCGGGGTGGCCATCGGCCGCAGGGTAGTTGGCCATTGGTCTGTGGCCGTTGGTGTCCAATCACCCACCCACGAACCGGCGGAGGGCGAATCCGCTCGGCCGTCGTCGGCCTGCGCAGTGGAACTGGGGGCCGGCTACGTCTCGTCTTCCCGCCCGGGCCGTCCCATCCGACGATCGACCTCGGCGATCCGCTCCGCCGTCGCCGCTTCGGCTCCGATGCGCGACGGCCGGTACAG
>JAZDHM010000259.1:0-7902 GCA_043805935.1 Actinomycetota bacterium | reverse complement strand
CTCAGGGTGTGGATCATCATCCCGCCGATCGTCCTGGCCATCGCCATCATCTACATCCTCAACCCGGTGGTGAACGTACTCCACCGCAAGGGCCTGGCCCGATGGCTCGGCTCGTGCCTGTCCTACGCGGTGTTGATCGGGGTGTTCACCCTCATCGGGTTCCTCGTCTTCCCGAGCATCGCCGACCAGGCGAGCGAACTGGCCGACAACTTTCCGACGATCTATGACGATCTCGCCGCCGATCTCCAGCACCTGGCGGCGGACGTGGGACTCACCGGAGTCGACATCCCTACCTTCGATGAGCTGCAGGACAGCATCGGCGATGACGGCTTCATCTCGGAACGACTCGGCCGGATCACCGACATCACCCTCGGCGTGCTCGAGACGATCCTCATCCTGATCCTGGGACCGGTGGTGGCCTTCTACGTGCTCCTCGACCTGCCGACGATGCGCCGCAAGACGATGGGGCTCATACCCGAGCGGCATCGCGCCGAAGTGGTCCATGTTTCCCGGCAGCTGGGCACCGCCGTCGGGGGCTTCTTGCGGGGCCAGTTGTTCGTGGCCCTGATCGTGGGGGTGATGACCAGCGTCGGCTTCTGGTTGGTGGGGCTCCCGTTCTGGCTGCTGATCGGGATGATCGCCGGGTTCCTCAACATCATCCCCTTCGTCGGCCCATGGGTCGGTGGGTTCCTCGGCGTGCTCGTGGCCCTCGCCACCCGTGACCTGGAGACCGCGCTGTGGGCGGGCCTCGTCGCCCTGGTGGTGCAGCAGGTCGACAACCACTTTGTCAGCCCGACGGTCCTGCGCGCCACGGTCCGTCTGCACCCCGCGTCGATCGTCCTCGGCCTCATCGCCGGCGCCTCCATCGGCGGATTCTGGGGCGTCTTGCTGACCGTCCCGGTGATGGCGTCGTTCAAGATCATCGTCGGCCACTTCTGGCGCACTCGGGTGCTCGGCCAATCGTGGGAGGAGGTCACCGAGGCCCTCATCGACGAGCATCCGACCGGGGAGTCGCTCCTCACCCGAATCCGCCGATCCGAGGACGAGGAGGAGGCCGCCGAGGAGCCGGGTGAGGCCGATCCCGGAGCCGACCTAGACTCCTGACCTCTCCGGAGGGACCCACGGACCGCCGCCGCGTCGTCAGCTTCGCCATCGCCGCCGCCCTGATGATGTCGTCGTCTCCGGCGGCCGTCGCCGCCGACGACGAGGCGCCGCTGACCGCCGAAGACGTGCTCCCCGGCACCTGCTCGCCGTCGATGGTGATCTGGGGCCAGGTGACCGACTGCAGGTTCCCCCTCGCCCGCATCGGGACCCTGGACCCGTGGCTCGGCCCGCACGTCGCCGACGAGGACGTCTCTTACGACGACGAGAACGACAGCCAGGCGGATTGCGCGGTCGAGGGCTCGTCGCTCGTGTGCAGGAGTGTGTTCGCCTTCTACGAGCCGGGCGAGCGCGTGGTCCGTCCGCGGATCTCGGGCGAATTCTCCTCGGCGACCGCCACGTTCACCACGGTGGACGGGAGCGACTATCCGGTGAACCTGTCGCCTGACCGGGGCAATGAGCCCTACGTTTTCGGATACAACCCCCTGCGGGTGTGGAAGTACGGGACGGCCAGTGCCGAGTCGGGGCTGGCCAGGGTGTGGCTGCGCGACGACCCGAGCGTGTCTTGGACGGTCAACGTGCCGGCGGCCCCGTCCGACGGCATGGACCCGGTGGAGATCGACGTCGGCGGGCTCGCCCCCGGCCGGTACCGGATGACTCCCTGCATCGGGGACACCCCCGAGGCCTGTGAGGAGGTCCCCGGCGGCATCACCTTTCAGGTGGGCACCGGGAGGCTGGAGGAGCTGATTCCCGGGTGGAACCGTCCGCACGCCGACCGAATCAACGTGGTGTTCGCCGCCAGCGGCCAGGTGACCCTCGACGACGCCCGGGCAACCGCCCGGGACCTGGTGGCGTGGGATGGTCCGCTGTTGGTGAGTGAGGAGGACACGCTGCTCGAGAGTGACGTCGCCCCCTCGGCGGTGTGGTCGCTCGAGTTCGGGCCGTTCGCCATCGAACCGTTCCGGTCGGCGCGAGATCGATTCAACCTCTGGTTCCTCGACGACCTCGTGGCGGATCCCCAGGCGCTCGAGTTCTCGGCCCTGCCATTGGGACTGGGCGTTCCGTTGCCCGATTTCGGGTTGGCCGACGTCCAGGTGACCCGCCTCCACTTTCAGGCTCCCGGCCGATTCGGGCGATCAGAGGCCGGCTGGTCGTCGTTCACCAGTCCCGACGGCCCGACGACGGTCGCCCGAGACGGCCTGGAGTTCGCCGGCACCTATGTCGCCCTTCCCGCCGGGTACACCCGGATGCAGGCCGACATCGTGGCCCACGAGTGGGGCCACGCCCTCTTCGACCTGCGCGACGAATACCAGGAGCCGTCGCGGGGGGTGGGACACGGGTATCCGAACTGCGCACCGGACGAGGCCGCCGCTGAGCAGTGGTGGGGCGACGAGATGGGGGCGATCGATCCGTTCGTCTACGAGTACATCGACGTCAACCGGCAGTGGTCGCAGTGGGTCGATTCCGACCTCGTCGCCCGGATCACGATCGGCGCCTACCCGGGCGGCTGCTACTCGGACCAGGACGAGGACGCAGTCCGGCCCACCCAGGACAGCATCATGAATTCGGGGGTGCCGGTGTTCGGGGCGGTGAACCGCGCCCGGGCTGAGGGGATCCTCGCCCTGTGGAGCGGGCGGGCACCGCTGACTGCCGACGCGGTGACCGTGTCCTGCGATCCGGTTCGGTCGTCCGGCCCGTCGGCGGTGTGCGGCCTGGCGGTGCTCTCCTACGTCGACGTGCCGCCGCGCGGGGTGCTGGTGACCGCCGAGGCGACGTCGGCACGCTGCCCGGCCGTCTCCGGCGGGGAGACCGACGGGACAATGCTCGCCTGCGATCCGCTCGCCCTGTCGGGCGCCGGCCCGTGGGACGTGACCTTCACCACGGCCTCCGGGGCTCGGGTGGGGGAGGTGGTGCTCGACGCCCCGCCACCCCCGCCGCCGGAGCCGCCGGTACTTCCCCCGGTGATCCCCGAGCCGGTCCCGCCGGGCTCCCACGCGGGGGCATGGTTGGTGATCGGGGCGCTCGTGCTGGTGATCCTGGGGAGCGCGGGGGTGCTGGTGCGCAGGCGGTCCGCTTGGCGCCAGGCCGCCGGCACCGGCTGACCGTCTCCCGTCGCCGAACCGGTCGGATCAGTGGAGATCAGGTGGCGGGCGTCGGGCGTCGGGTGACGGGAAGCGAGAGGCTCTGTCCCACACCGCAGGTAACGTCTGTTTTCGCGCTCCGAGGAGGACGACATGACCGAGGACTTGGCCGCCATCGACGCCTATCTCCGCGAGACCACGGCCAGCGTCGTGTCGGTGGCAGAGGAGGGGATCGTCCTCGACCGCACCGTCTTCTACGCCCGGGGCGGCGGGCAGCCGGGCGACACCGGTGTGCTCGAGTGGTCCGGTGGCTCGGTCGCCATCACCGACACGTTCAAGCGGTCCGGTGAGGTGTTCCACGTGCCCGGGGGCTCGCCCCCGCCGGTGGGGACCGCGGTGGTGGCCCGGATCGATTGGGATCGCCGCCACACCCTGATGCGCACCCACACCGCCCTGCACGTGCTGTCAGCGGTGATCTGGCGCGACTTCGACGCCAAGGTGACCGGGGGCAACATGGAGCCCGGGGTGGCGCGGATGGATTTCGAGCTGGACTCGATCAGCGTCGAGTTCGGCAAGGACGTGGAATCCCGGCTCAATGCCGCGCTGGCGGGAAACCACCCCGTCACCGTGCGGTTCGTGCCGAGGGTAGAGGCGCTCGCCGATCCGGACCTCATCCGCACCAAGGTCAGCCTGATTCCGGAGACCGTCGACCCGATCCGGGTGATCGAGATCGGCAGCGTCGACAAGCAGGCGGACGGGGGCACCCACGTCGCCAACACGTCCGAGGTCGGCCCGGTGCGGGTGGTGAAGACCGAGAGCAAGGGCAAGGGCAACAAGCGGATGCGGATCGAGCTCGATCGGGCCGGATGATCGACACCGCCATCATCGTCGTCTTCGCTCTCGTGCTGGTCCGCGGGTGGTTCCGCGGCTTCGTGCGGGAGGCGATGGATCTCGTCGGTCTGATCGTCGGCACGATCCTGGCGTTCCGCCTCGCTCCCGTCGTCGGGGCAGCGGTGTCGGCCATGGCCGGGATCTCCACCGATGCGGGGCGCGTGATCGGCGGCATGATCGTGTTCTTCGGCGTCGGGATCGGCGCGGCGATCGGAGTGTCCGCCATCGAGCGGCGCTTCCACCTGCCCGGGCTGAATCTGGCAAACCGCGCCGGCGGTGCCGGCCTCGCCGCTGCGTGGGGAGTGTTCCTGGCGACCCTCGTCCTCACGGTCGCGGTGATCCTCCCGATGCCCGCGGCGGTCGCCGACCAGCTCGAGGATTCGGCGATCGCCCAGACGCTCACCGATCCGGAGGGCGTGCCTCAGGAGGTGTTCGCCCATCTCGCCGGTGACCGGATCGTGGAAACGCTGCTCAACCTCCGGGAGACGTTCGGCACCCGTCGGGTGATCATCGAACCCGGGGAGGTGGTCGAGCTCCCGGCGGCGGACGCCGACGATCTCGAGGCGGATCCGGGAGCGGCATCCGAGATCTTCGACCTGATCAACCGGGCGCGGGTGGACGCCGGCCTCGACCCGCTGGCGTGGAGCGACGCCCTCGCCGAGGTGGGAGCCGGCCATGCGATGGAGATGTACCTCGACGGGTACTTCGCCCATGAGTCCCCCGCGACCGGTGACGTCGGCGACCGCCTCGCCGCCGCCGGGATCACCTCCCGGGTCGCCGGCGAGAATCTGGCGCTCGCCTCGACACCCGGAGACGTGCACGACGGGCTCATGGACAGCCCGGGCCACCGGGCGAACATTCTCGGCACCGACTATCGGCGGGTCGGCATCGCCGTGGTGTCTGGACCGCTCGGGCTCATGACCGTGGAGGTGTTCACGGGCTGACTCGACCGTCGAGCAACGCAGCGACCGCGTCGGGGACCCCGGCGAACTCCTCCTGGCTGGTGAAGACGACCGGGATGCGGGCGGCGCCGAACGCGGCCACGAGATGCTCGCGGCTCGTCACCAGCGCGGTGCGGTCGTCGGGCCCTCCCAGCGCGGCGACGACCCGCCGCACCACCCGGGGCGACACCCTCGGTCCGAACTCGGCGCTGGTGGAAATGCTTTCGAAGAAGACGGCGAGGTCCTCGCGCTCCAGGTGGGAGCGGAGTTCTGCGCTCGACTCGCCGGCATCGGCGATGCCGACGACGCGAAACCATCCGTAGAGGTGTTCCAGGGTGTGGGCCGCGTCGGGAGGCACATCCGGGTCGGACGAACGATCCCGGCCCTCCCATGACAGGAGGGCCGGGATCAGATCGATGACGACGAGGCGCACTACTCAGCCGGCGGCGGGGGCGCCGTCGTGTCGCCGGTGCCTGTCGGAGGCGTGCCGGTCACCGCGGTGCCTGCGACCGCCGGCTTGCGGCGCTGCATGACCACGTACACGACGATCGCCACGACCACCACCGCCACGATGGCGAGGATCCACATCGGGAACCCGCTGCTCTCACCGGCCGGCGTGCCGTTGGGATCGGACTCGGCCTGGATGTCGAGGCTCCCGCCGAGGACCGGGATCTCCCAGATGAGGGTGTTGCCCTCGACGCTGTCGGCGTTGTGGCTCAGGATGCGGCCCGGCATGGTGATCCGGACGTTGGCCGAGATCGAATCCTGGAACACCGTGGGATCGAACCCCTCGGCCTGTGACCCGAGAGTGTCGGTGGCATCGGCAGTGGCCGACACCGTGACCTTGTCGTCGGTCACCGTGATGTCGAAGTTCGACAGCAGGTCGTCGCTGCCGGCGAGCATCTGGTCCTGGAAGTTGGTGACGTCGGCGACGTCGACCTCGATGATGTAGAAGGTCAAGTCGCCGCGAGTCTCTTCACGGGTGCGAGCACCCGGCTCGCTGGAGAGGGCCTGCCCTTCGAAGGGGTCCTGACCCTCCTGGAGGAAGAAGCCCTTGGCCTCTTCGTCCATCCCGAGCTCGGCGACAATGGTTCCGGAGCCGTCCTTGTTGATGACGGCGCCGATGTTGGTCTCGATCTTGCACGCCGTGGCCACGAGCACCACGAGTGCAGAGATCACGAACAGACGGCGCATGATGTTCTTCTCCCGGTGGATGCGAGCGTTGGCCGGACTCTACCGGGTCCGTTTGTCGACACCGATTCGCCAAGCCAGTCGCCAGTCGCCAGTCGCCGGTCACCCGTCGTCAGTCAGTGAGGTTCAGGGCCGGCTCGCGACGCTCGACCCAACCTGAGAGCGTCTGGAGTCTGGCGTCTCGTGTCTGGCGTCTGGTGTCTGGTGTCTGGTGTCCGGCGGCTGGTGCCCGCCTACGCTCAGCAACGTGGATCCAGAAGCTCGCGGCCTGCTCGAGGCCTTCGTCGGCGCGTACCGCCCGTACCTCCGGGAGCGGCTCACCGAGCGCGGGCTTCCCATGGTCGACGACGCGCTGACCGCCGGTGAACAGTGGCTACGCGTCTCACTCGAGGTGCTGCTTGTCCTGCCGTTCGCCTCCCAGCGGCGGTCGCCGCTGGAGGTGTTCCAGGAGGCGATGCGGTTCCCGACCGACGCCCTGGAGGCCCTGGGCATGCCCGAACCGGCTCGCGATGCCGTGGCGGAGGCCGCTCTACCCGGCGATCGCTTCGACCTCGCTCCGGCCTCCTCCCAAGCGCTGGGTGAGGCGGCCTGGCGAGCCCATCTCGCTTGGGGGGCGGCCAAGGCCCGGGAGCACACCGGCCCGTCGGTGATCCTGGTGACCCGCAACCTGCTCGACGCCGCCAAGGTGGGTGAGGCGGCATCGCGCGTCGGGTACGACTTGACCGTGGCTGCCCGCCGTCCCGGCGGTGAGCGCCGTTTCGCGGTGGGGCTGGTCGATCTCGAGCATCCCGATGCCGATGAAGCGGTTCGTACCCTCGCCGGGACCTGTGGCCGGGTGGTCGCCTACGGCCCCCACGTCGACGATTACGCCATGGTGCGCGCCCGGACGCTCGGTGCCGCCGAGGCGCTGCCCCGTTCGCGCTTCTTCACCGATCCGGCGGCATGGCTGCCGGCACCGGTGTGACCGCTGCGCGGATCGTCCCCCTGGTGCCGGCGATGAGCACGCCGGCGAGCACGATCACCACCCCGGCCCACTGCACCAACGACAGCCGCTCGTCGAAGATCAGCCGCGCCCACACGATCGTCGCCGCCGGCTGGATGAGCAGCATCACCGACGTCTCCAGGGCGGCGAGCCGGGGGAGGGCGGAGGCGATCAGCAGCCATCCGATGGATTGGCCGACGATGGCGACGGCGATCAGCCAGCCGTGCGCCGGCCACGAGAATGCGAGTGAGAACCCGCTGTCGAGTGGCGCGATGACCAGCACGCCGAGGGCGACGCCGATGGTGGCGTCGAGCAGCGGGCCGGCGGTGGGGGCGAGGCCGCGGTTGGACGCCCGGAAGAGGAGCAGGAATCCGGCGTAGGTGGCCCCGGCGACGGCGGCGATGCTGGCTCCCGCCAGCGGCTGGTCGCCGAAGGCGTCGGCGCGGCCGAGGCCTCCGATCAGGGCGATGCCGACCAGGATGCCGGGTACCACGGCGAGCGCGGTGCGGGACGGCTCCTCGCGGTACACGATCCAGGCGACGAGCCCCACCCACACGACCTGGACGTTCGCCACGACCGTGGCCAGCCCGGCTCCGATCAGGTGGATGGCGGTGTGCCACAGGGTGAGGTCGACGGCGAGCAGGGCGCCCGCCGCCAGCGACAGCAGCCGGGCGCGGGCCGGCCGGCCGTCACCCACCAGCGCCCGCACCACGAG
>JAZDHM010000258.1:0-4105 GCA_043805935.1 Actinomycetota bacterium | reverse complement strand
CCCGTGGAACTTCCCGATCGCCATGGGCACCCGCAAACTCGCCCCGGCCCTGGCCGCCGGATGCACGGTCGTCCTCAAGCCGGCGTCGGACACCCCGCTTGCCGCCCTCGCCCTCGCCGACCTGTTCGAGGAGGCCGGGTGTCCGCCGGGGGTCATCAACGTCGTGCCGGCGGGCCGGTCGGGTGAGGTGGTGGCGGCGATGATGGCCGACCGGCGGGTCCGCAAGCTGTCGTTCACCGGTTCGACCGAAACCGGGAAGCTTCTGCTCGCCGCGGCATCAAAGAGGGTGCTGAGCACGTCCATGGAGCTGGGGGGGAACTCCCCCTTCATCGTGCTCGCCGATGCCGATCTCGACGCCGCCGTCGACGGGGCGATGGAGGCGAAGATGCGCAATGCCGGAGAAGCGTGCACCGCTGCCAACCGGTTCTATGTGGAGGCGCCAATCGCCGACGAGTTCACCGACCGGCTCTCGGCGGCGATGGGGGCGTTGCGAGTGGGCTCCGGGATGGAGCGCGGGGTCGACGTGGGCCCCCTCATCAACGCGGCCACGCGAGACAAGGTGGCCGAGTTGGTCGAGAACGCGGCCGAGTCGGGGACGATCACCACGGGAGGCAAGGCGCCCAAGCGCAAGGGCTACTTCTATCTGCCCACGGTGATCAAGGACGTCGCCCGAGGCGCCGGCATCCTCGCCACCGAGATCTTCGGCCCGGTGGCTCCGATCGTCCGCTTCGACGACGTCGATGACGCCGTCGAGCAGGCCAACGACACCGAGCTCGGTCTGGTCGCCTACCTGTACACGACCGATGAGCGCCGGGGCATGGCCATCGCCGAGCGCCTCGAGTCGGGGATGATCGGCCTCAATCGGGGCCTGATTTCGGATCCGGCGGCACCCTTCGGCGGAGTCAAGGAGTCCGGGCTGGGCCGTGAAGGATCCCATCACGGGATGCACGAGTTTCTCGAGCCGAAGTACATCGGGGCGAACTGGTAGGCCCGTCCGGGATGCAACAAATCCCGGTCCGGCGAGGTTCTCACACCGTGCCCGACAGCCCGCAGATCGATCGCCGCCGCGCCCTGGTGGCCCTGTCGCTCGCCGTGGTGTACCTCGTGTGGGGGTCGACCTACCTGGCGCTCCGCTACGGCCTGGAGGGGTTTCCTCCGTTCCTGATGAACGGAATCCGGCTGCTCTTCGCCGGGGTGGCGCTCGCAGCCATCGCCCGGGGGCGCGGATGGAGACTGCCGACCGGGCGGGAGTGGGCGGGGGCGACCTTCATCGGCGGGATCCTCTTCATCGGCGGGCTCGGGCTGGTGACCATGGCGGAGGACAACGGGGTGGGATCGGGTTTGGTGGCGTCGGCGGTCGCGGTCATGCCGCTGTGGGCGGCCCTGTGGAGCGGGATGTTCGGACGGTGGCCGAATCGGCTGGAATGGATCGGGCTCGCGGTCGGCCTGTCCGGGGTGGTGATGTTGAGCCGTGAGGGCGACTTCCGCGGCACGGCGCTCGGCACGGCTCTCATGGTGCTGTCCCCGATCCTGTGGGCCTTCGGCTCGGTGCTCTCGTCGCGCGTCCGGCTGCCAAAGGGCCTGATGGCTTCCGCTGCCGAGATGTTCGGCGGCGGCGTCCTGCTGGTCGCGTTCGGATGGGCGCGGGGGGAGCGAATGGCGACGATGCCGGGGACGAAGGCATGGCTGGCGGTCGCCTATCTATCGATCTTCGGTTCGCTGTTCGCCTACACGGCATACGCCTATCTGCTGGCGAACACCCGGCCGGCGGTGGCGACGTCCTATGCCTACGTCAACCCGATCGTTGCGGTGGTGCTGGGGGTGACCGTCGGCAACGAGGTGGTGGGTGGGTGGACCTTCGCCGGCCTGCCGGTGATCCTCTTCGGTGTGGCGCTGGTCGGGCTCGCCCAGCGCCGAAGGCGACCCGCCCGGGCCTGATGCTCAGCCGCGCACGAACAGCAGCTGCAGTTCCAGGACGCCGTGGTCTTCGACGCTCAAGACAGCCATCGCCCGCGGCTGTGCGATGTCGTAATCCGAGAACAAGATCGGGGTGTTCCCGATCACGGCGATCGTGTCACCGACCAATTGCGCCTGCAGGTCGATGCTCACGGTGTGCGTGACCCCGTGCAGGGTCAAGTCTCCTGTTGCGGTCACCGAGAACGCCACGCTGCTGGCAGCGTCTGTGGGCAACGCGATTGGTACGGTGAGCGTGAAGGTGGCGGTGGGGAACGCCCGTGTCTCCAACGCCTGATCGCGAATGGCGTTGTCGCGCCGGGCCTGGTCGCTCATCAGGCGCGTGGTGTCGACGGTGACCTGAACCGCGGTGACGGTCCCGCGGTCGATCGTCAGCGAGGCGTCGATCCCCTCGGATCGTCCCGCGGCCTCCTGGAAGCCGATGCTGGCCAGTTCCTCGTTCACCCGGTAGCCGGCGTACGAGCCCCCGCCTTCGGCCACCACCCAGGGTCCGTCCACCCCAGCGTCGGGCAGGCCGGTGGTTCCCACGATCGACCTGCCGCCCGTCGTCGAGGTGGCGGCCGCCGCCGCTTCATCGAGGCTCACGGGAGGCGGGGCGTCGGACCGGAGGAGGAACCACCATCCGGCGAAAGCGGCGATTGCTGCTACGGCGAGGCTGCCGACGACGACGAACCGACGGGTGCGCTTCGACATGGCCGACATCCTGGCAGTCGAGCTGCGCCGAGCAGCCGAAAACCCGATGAGAAGCCGCTGAGAACGGTCACAGGGCGGCGGCGATGGCGGAACGGATCCGCTCGGCGTGCCCGGGATCGTCGTACCGGCCGCGCGGCCAGAAGAATCCCCGGAGCCCGTCACCCTTGCGCCGGGGGACGACGTGCAGGTGCACGTGGGGGACGCTCTGGCTGACGATGTCGTTCATGGCGACGAACGTACCCTCGGCGCCAAGCGCCACTCGCATGGCTCCGGCTAGGCGTCGGGCGGCGCCAAACAGCAACTCGGCGAGTGCGTCGGGGACCTCGGCCAGGGTGGCCACGTGGGCCAGGGGGACGACCAGGGTGTGCCCGGGAAACAGGGGCCGCACGTCGAGGAATGCCAGCACCTCGGGCTCGGCGAGGACGACGGCGGCCTCACGCTCGTAGGCAACGATCTCGCAGAACGTGCATCCCGCCATCGTCGGTCGACGCTACAGGGACCGCCAGGTATCCGCCGATGAATGAGATACTGGCCCACCCTTCGAAACGAGCCGATGAGAGCCCTGCGCCGCCCGACCGCCCTCTGCGCCCTGACCCTGTTCGTCTCCGGGGCCGTCGTCGCCATCCACGCCGGCGCCGCGCTCGCCGATGGCGCCACCTGCTCAGGACACGCTGTCACGATTGCCGGTACCGACGGCGACGACACGATCGATCTCACCGGGAACCCCGGCCAGGTGGTGGCGGCCCTGGGGGGCAACGACGAGGTGCTCGGGTCGGACGGGGCCGACGTCGTGTGCCTGGGCGACGGGAACGACCGTTTCGCGGGGAGGGGAGGGGACGATGAGGCCGAGGGTGGTCCGGGCGGGGACGTCCTCAAAGGCGGACCGGGGCGCGACCATCTCAGCGGGGGGTCCGGCGATGACCGGGTGCAGGGTGGCGGCGGGAACGACCAGCTGAACGGTGGCGACGCCACCACCAGCAATGCCGAGAGCGGCGACGACGAGATCTTCGGCAAGGCCGGGTACGACCGGCTGTGGTCCAACTGGTCCTCGGCCGATCACGATCCGGACGGCTCCCTTCGCGGTGGTCGTGGCTACGACTACTGCGTCAACGGCGCATCGCAGAGAGGGTGTGAGCGCGACCACACCTACGCGGTGAGCACCGACGACTCCACCGCCAACGAGTGGTATCCGCTGATCGACGAGGTGTTCACTCGCTGGGGGCTGGACCAAGAGTCCTGCGCCACCCACCCCGACGCCAACGGGAACGACGTCGAATTCTGCATTCCGGACCAGCGGGCCAACGCGGTCGAGATCCTGATGTGCGAGAGCGGCGGCTGGCCGTTCGCCCAGAACGGAACTTCGGGAACCGCCGGGCTGTTCCAACACCACCCGCTCTACTGGCAGGGTCGGGTCGATCACCTGCTCGAGTTCTACTCG
>JAZDHM010000257.1:0-3018 GCA_043805935.1 Actinomycetota bacterium | reverse complement strand
CGGCGCGGGCAGAGCATCGAGATCGCCGTCACCCGCCCGGGCGGTCAGCGCACCCGGTAGACCTCCACCCGGGCGGCACCCTTCTTTCCCCGGCGCCGACCGAGGAGGTACACCACCACGAGCAAGGCCACACCCCCCAGGGCGGCGATCACCCCGGGGTTCTTCGCCCCCTCGGTGGTGTGCGCGACCACCTGCTGGATCTCGCGCAGCTTGGCCTCGAGATCCGCCCGTTCGACGCTCATCGGGTCGCCCTCCACATCACGAGACCGGTCATCGCGAGCAATGCGGCCGCCGATGCCAGGTAGCCCAGCCCGCTCCAGATGGCCCCGTCGGGCATGAAGTGGACGATCAGGCGCATCGCCGAAACCGCCAAGAACAGAGCGGCGAGGATGAAGAGCATCGAGGCGGCAAAACCGAATCCGGCGAGCCTGCCGAGCCTGCGTGCCGGCTCGAGGATGGCGTCTTTGAGGTACTGCCGGGCGAGATCGATGAACTCGGAAATCATCTCGGGAAGCTGGCGAACCGAAGCCACTGCGTCCCTCCCGACCTAGTCCTCTGCCCGGCCGCGGCCGAGCACTGCCCTCAGGAGCACCGTCTCGCGCTCCAACACCCTCGCCTCGAGGCGCAGCCTCGCGGCGGCGTCACCCGCCTCGAGGATCTCCTGAATCTCCGGCCACGAGATCCTCAGGTGCGAGGCTACCTCATGCGACGCCGCCACCGCGTCGGGCCCGATGTCAACGTGGACGTCGCCTCCCTCCCCCGCCTCGGATCGCGCCGCCATGTAGCTGCGAAGGCGGGACCGGACCTCGGCCACGAGGGGCGCGGCGTCGGGCCTGGCATGGTCCACCGGATGAACCTTGGCGCGGTCGCCGTCGTGGGACAAGACGACCAGTGCCTCGCCGACGACGTCGAGCATCGCCCCCGCGAACGAGGGAGTGTGCACCCCGGACACGGCCGCGGTCGTGCCGACGGCGGCCCGTGTGCCGTCCGTATGCTCCAGCACGATCACGACCCGATCTCCCGGCCGCAGGTCGGCGCGCGACGACGGCACCGAAGCCCTGGTCCCGGGGACGAGGGCGCGTCGATAGGGGACGACGGGGAGCGTCTCAGCCACGCTCTGCCGGCGTCGGGTCGGTGGGGTGCAGCACGCCGACAGGGTAACGGGGGGCAGCCCACCCCCGGGTATGCTCGCCCCCCATGGCACCGCGCCCGGTCGATCCCCGGCGGAACCTGTGGCCGTTGGTCGGTGGGCAGAGCCTCTCGCTCCTCGGGGACTACCTGGCGTTCTTCTTCGCTCTCCCGGTGTTCGTACGCGACATCACCGGATCTGCGGCCCAACTCGGTTTGCTGGCCGTCTCCGAGACGCTGGCGGTGGTGCTCTTTGGCCTGGTGGCAGGGGTGCTCATCGACCGCGTCAGGATCCGCCCGGCCCTGGTTGCAGCCGAACTCGTTCGCGCCGCCGCATTGGGCCTGCTCGCGCTGGCGGTCATTGCCGAAGTGGGGCGGGCGTGGATGGCGTTCGCAGTGGCGTTCCTGGTCGGTTCGATGGGCACGATCTTCGACACCGGATTGGAGAGCTACGCCCCGGCGCTGCTCAGCGACGATCTCCTGGTGACGGCCAACAGCCGACTCTCGTTGGGGCGGAACCTCGCTCAGACCCTCGGCTTCGTGCTCGGCGGCTTCGTCCTGGCGTGGGGCGGCGGAGTGGCCGGTGCCTTCGCCTTCGACGGCGCCACCTACCTGGTCTCCGTCGGCTCGTTGCTCCTCGTACGCGAGTTCCGGCCCAGGGAGAGATCGGCGCCGGACCGGGTGTGGCGGTCGTTGCGAACCGGGGTTGCGACGCTGTGGTCCATACCGGCCTTGCGATGGGGGACGGTGGCGGCCGCCCTCACCAACTTCGCCTTCGCCCCCCTGGCGGCGGTGATGACATTGTTCGCCGCGTCCGAGCTGGGAATCACCGGCGACGCCTCCCTCGGCTACTTCTTCGCCGGGTTCTCGCTCATCGGGGCCGCCGGTGTGGCACTCGCCCCGAGGTTGATTCGGTCGGTGGGGCTGGGCCGGAGTGTGATCGTGGGCGGTCTGCTGTTCGGAGCGGGCGCCATCGCCGCCGGATTGACCCCGTCGTGGCTCGCGGTCTTTCCGTTCGGCGCGGCCATGGCCGGGGTCTCGGTCAACCAGGTGGCCTTCGTCACCCTGCGCCAGCGGCTTGCTCCTCCCGACCGTCTCGGTCGGGTGGTAGCCGCCTCCCGCACCATCGCGTGGGGGGGCATACCGGCGGGCGCGGCACTCGGGGGGTGGGTGGGCGAGGAGGTCGGCCTCCGCCCGCTGTTCGTCGGGGGCGGGGTGGCGATCGCCCTGGTGGCCGCGCTCCTGATCCTCGGGCCGTTGTGGCGCGGAGAGACGGAGAGCCCCGCGGGCGCCTGACGGGTCAGCCGGCGATGGCGTCCAGGGCGTCGAGGGCCCGGTCGACCTCGGCCTCCGTGTTGTAGTGCACGAAGCCGATTCGCACCAGGCCTCCCCCGGAGAGGACTCCCAGGCGCTCCATCACCGCGATCGCGTAGTAGTGGCCATCCCAAACGAGGAGTCCGGCTTCGGCCATCCGGCCGGCCACATCGCGGGGATGGACCCCGTTCACCGATACCGCGAAGGTGGGGACCCGCTCGGCGATGCGCTCCGGCGCGGAGACCCCGTAGAGGCGGACTCCCCCGATCTCGCTCAGCCCGCGTAGGAACCGAAGCCCGAGCCTCTCCTCATGAGCCTTGATGCGGGCAAACGCGGAGAGGAGTCGGGCGCGGCGACCGGTGCCTTCGCCGAGCGAGGCGAGGTAGTCCACGGCCGCGGCCACTCCGGCGAGGGACTCAAACGACTGCGTCCCGGTCTCCCACTTCCCCGGTCCGGTATCGGGGGCGGGCGTCACCTTGTAGGCGTGGAGGCGGTCGAGGTGCTCCGCCCTCCCGTAGAGCACCCCGGTGTGGGGACCGAAGAACTTGTACGCGCTGGCGGCCAGGAAGTCGGCCC
>JAZDHM010000256.1:0-2524 GCA_043805935.1 Actinomycetota bacterium | reverse complement strand
TTCGCGGGGAGGGTCGTCGTGCTGGTCGGCCCCGGCACCGCGGGGGCTGCCGAGATGCTCGTCCTGGCGTTACGCGATCTCCCCGGCGTCACCGTGGTTGGCGAGGCCACCGCCGGCTCGCCCACCCCGCCCCTGGCGCGGACGCTCCCCAACGGATGGCTTCTGGGGGTGCCGACGCTCGATCTGGTGACGCCCGACGGCGCCTCGTGGTCCGGTGTGCCGATCGCTCCCGGGGTGATTGCTCTCGTCACCGGGTTCGACCTCGATTCGGGAACCGACCCGGGTGTCGCCGCCGCCCTCGCCCTGCTGTCCTAGAGGGTGCGCGAATAGGTCACACGTCTCATCACGTTCCGGCTTGTCCATGAGCCGAAACGTGATCCCGGGGCGAGCCTGTTCGCGCACCCTCCTAGCGCCAGTCGCGATCGCCGACCGCTACGACGTCCCCCTGCAGGGTGCCGACGACGACGATGCCCTCTGGGCTCACCGCCGGCGACGCCAGGATCGGGAATCCCTCGTCACAGGACGAGGCGTCGAACCCGGGAGGGAAGTTGCCGCTCGGGTTCGCCGAATTGCCGAGGTAGATCTTCCACGCCAGGGTCTCGCCGGTGAGGTCGACGGCATACAGCCCGCCGTCGTTGCGCGGGACGATCACCTGGTTCCCCACCACCGCAGGCGACGGCCAGTGAGCCTGGCAGTACAGGCCGGTCTTCACCTCGAAGCGTGTCTGACCGGTCTCCAGGTCGATCGCAATCACGAAGTTGGAGTACGCCTCGGCAAACACGAGATAGGCACCGACGACCGCGGGGGACGAGCGGACGTTGGCCCATTGGGTCTTGATGCCGGCGACGTCGGCGGCCAGCCATTTCACGGCGCCGGTCTCCTTGTCGAGTGCCGTGATCGCCGGCTCGGCGTAGACGTCGCTGCGGACGTACCCGATGATCACCATGTCGTTCGCGATCGTGGGGGCCGCGAAGATCCGCGAGGTGGCACCGTCGGGGCTCTGGCTGGGGACTACGACCCGCCACAGCTGCTCCCCATTGAGGTCGAGCGCCAGGATCTCATGGTTCTCTCCGGCGACGACGATCATCGATCCGTCCGAGGCCGCGCCCCCGCGCACCGCCCCGTTCACCTGCTCCTGCCACGCCTGGACGCCCGTCTTGGGGTCGTAGGCTGTGTCGTGCCCAGCGCCGTCGCCGACGATGACGAGCCCCCCGACGACCAACGGATTCCCGTAGACCGGGGCGCCGAGGTCCGCGCTCCAGATGCGCTCGCCGTCGCGGGCCCCGATGCCCCAGACACGGCCCTCATCGCCGGTGGCGATGACCACGCCGTCGTCATACACGACCCCATTGACGTCCAGCTCCGTCGCGTAGAACCAGTTCTGATGGCCGGTGAGAAGGTCGAGTGAGTAGATCCCGTCGCGGCGGTCGGCGGTGAACTGCGCCACCCCGGCGCTGCCCACGTACACGCTCCCGTTGGCGATCACCGGGTTGTTCAGCCAGCCCTGGACGCCGATCTCGGTGCGCCACATGATGTCCGGGGTGACGATGGTGTTTGCGGAGTAGCACCCCTGCCGGCCGATCGAGCCCTGGAACATGGTCCAGCCTTCGGCGAGCTCGATGCAATCGAAGGTCTCACCGGTCTCGATGCCGGCGGCATCCTGAGAGTCGCTCCCTGCGGGCATGAGCAGGGTGGGGATGGTCGAGTCCTCCAAGGTGAGGACCTCCCCGGTGTTGCGATCGGCCTCGCGGAAGGCGAACCACCACACCGACACCCCGAGGAGGGCGATGGCGAGGGTGGGCAGGGCGAACCGGATGAGCCCGGGTCGTCCTTCGAAACCGGCAAAGTCGCGTCGGTGGCCGCGCCCATCCGAGAAGAAGGAGACGTACTCCCGGCGAGGTGACATGTGCGCTCGAAGGGTAGGTCGGTCTGCGCGATGTAAGGGTGAGCAGCTACCAGTCACCAGTCGCCAGCTGCCAGCAAGAAGCGCCGAGCGTCTGTCGAATTACGCATCGCGCATCGCGCATTGCGAGAGGCCGACAGCCAACAGCCGACAGCCAGCAGCCAACAGCCATATCCTCCCTCTCGTGATCTCCAACTCCGACGTGGCCGGCCACCTGTACGAACTGGCCAAGTTGACCACGCTGGCGGAGGGCAGCAGCAACGCCTTCCGGGTCAGGGCGTACGAGACGGCGGCCCGGACCGTGGACGGTCTCGTCGACCCGGTGGCGAAGATGTCGGAGGCGGACCTGACGGCCCTGCGGGGGATCGGGCCGAGTACCGCCAAGAAGATCCGCCAGCTGGTCGACACCGGGGTCATCGACAAGCTGGAGGAGTTGCGGGGGAAGTTCCCTCCCGAGTTCGTCGAGTTGACCAAGGTTCCCGGCGTCGGTCCCAAGACGGCGGTGCTGCTGCGCGACGAACTGGGGATCACCGGCGTTCCCGCCCTGCGGGAGGCCCTGGAGGCGCACCTGTTGCGCGACCTCCCCGGGTTCGGGGTCAAGACCGAAGAGAACATGCTTAC
>JAZDHM010000255.1:0-18018 GCA_043805935.1 Actinomycetota bacterium | reverse complement strand
GAGAGTGTGCGTTGTGACGCACAAAGGCAGCCCCGCGACGGCGGAGCGGCTCGGTATGGTACTGCCGTTCGATCGGCATGCGCCAATCGAACGGCGTTGCCGGTTCCCAGTTACCTGTTCCCCGCCCGACCCGGCCGGGGTATCGCACAGGGCCCGGCAACTGGTAACTGGTGACTGGTAACGGCCCGGTCTCTGGCGACGCCTAGTACTCCACGTCCCACAGGATCAGGCCGTGCGGCGGCGCCACCCCGCGAGCGGCACTGCGGTCCTTGGACTCGAAGATATCCGGAATGGCGGCCACCTCGATCCTCCCCCGGCCAATCTCCACCGAGACGGCCACCAGGGAACGCACCATCTGATGGCAGAAGGCGTTGGCGGTGACCTCGAAGACGAGGAGCCCGGGATCGAGGCCGCCCGCACCCGGGAAGCCACCGGCGGGTTCCCGCCTCCATGAGCACGCCGTCACCCTGCGGATGGTGGTTCTGCCTTCGGCGGCCCTGCAGAACGAGGCGAAGTCGTGTTCTCCGACGAACGCCGCCGCCGCCCGCGCCAGGACGCCGTCGTCGAGTGGCCATTCCACGTGCCAGACGAAGTTGCGGCGCAGCGGATCGGCCGGGCCGTCGCCGACGAAGTACCGATAGGTCCGCGACACCGCGGAGAAACGAGCGTCGAACCCGTCCTCGACCTGGCTCACGGCTCGCACCACGATTTCGGATCCGAGCATGGCGTCGAGCGACCCGGCCAGGGCGGCGACGTTCAGACCGGGGTCGGCGTCGAACGACACCACCTGGCGCCGGGCGTGGACCCCGGCATCGGTTCGCCCGGCCACCCTCGTCTCCACCTCGTGCCCGAACGAGGTCGCCAGGGCCCGTTCCAGTTCCCCCTGGACCGTCCTCACGCCCGCATTGCGGGCGTAGCCATGGAACCCGGAACCGTCATACGCCAGGTCGATGCGATAGGTCGCCATCACCTCAGGATCGCAGTGACGGCGACGTATGCAACCCATCCCAGCAAGGCGGCCACGCCAGCCCGCTTGGCATCGAGCTCGAGCGCCACCCGTGCGGCCACCCAGAGAGTCAGCACGAGCCATATCGAGGCGATCAACTGCGCCTGGTACGGCTCGACCACGAACCCGAGGGCGAGGGACAGAACAAGGACCGGATAGCCGATGCTGGTCGCCGCCATCGTGGAGGGAAACGACCCCGACCCCTCGAGGAGGTAACGACCTGCCAGGTACACCATCCCGGAGAGCATGATCCATCCGAACAACCCGTTGAGCACGACCCGGACGATGGTGAACGCCTCGAAGCCCGACCCGAGGTAGAGGGCCACCTGGATCAGGTACACGATGGCGACGACGATCGCCCCGTCGGCCACGCCGTCCGCCGCCACCACCATGCGCACGTACGGCTCCCTGCGGAGGAATGCCGCTCGGATGGCGTTGCGAATCACCGGGAGACGTTACCCGTTGCCGGTTGCCGGCTGCCCGCATGAAGTTCTGAGTCCTGAGTCTTGAGTTCTCAGTAGGACTGGCCCATGGCTCACAGCGCACAGCTGACAGCTCTTACTCACAACTCATCACTCATGAGTCAGAACTCTCCCCAAGCAGCTTCCCGACCGGTCTCCTCACCGAGACGTCGACGCCGAGCGAGCCCAGGTCGGCGGCAGCGAACCAACCGGCCTCCACCACCTCGGCATTGGGCGCCAGCGCCCCGTCACCGGCGACGAAGCCGAACCGCAGGTCGTAGTGCCGATGGATCGGCTGGGGACCCGAGGCGGGGAAGACGTGGACATCCACGTCGACGAGACCGGGCGACACCGGTCGCGAACCGACGAGCCCGGTCTCCTCGACCAACTCCCGGGCGGCGGCGAAGAGCGGAGACCCGTCCCCCGCGTCGACGTGCCCGCCTGGTTGCACCCAGATCCCGAGCCGGGCGTGGTGGACGAGCAGCACTCGCCTCCCGTCCCGGTGGATGGCGAAGGCGCTGGCGGTGAAGTGACCGGGGTGGTATTCGGTGCGATCGAACGGGTCGTGGGCCACCGCGGCGAGGTCGAGCATGTCGAAGAGGGCGGCGCGTTCGTCGGTGTCCGAGGGGTGATAGGCGGTGAGGAGGGCGATCAGGTCGCCGCGGCGAGACACGGCCCGGATTGTGCCAGGGCGATCCGGCTCACCCGCACGCGCGCAGCACTCCGCAGCGGTAGTAGCCGACGTACACCAGATCGGTCTGATCGATCCCGCTCTCGATCAGTGACGTCCTCATGGCGGGAGCCACCGACTCCTCGAGATCGACCCACGGCTCGATTTCGACGCGGAGATCGTCCCGCTCGAGACAGGTGACCAACGGCTCGCAGAGCGAATCGTCGGTCCAGCCATCCATGCGCAGCCGCTCGGCGATCACGTCCCGCATCTCGCCGACCTCCAACCCGTCACGATCGACGACCAGCCCGAGGCCGTCGCAGGCCGAGGCGTCGCAGGTCGAGTGCGAGTCGACGATCGCCACCCCGGCCGGGAGCGCCAGGTCCGTCAGTTCGGGCGTCTCCGTCCCCGACTTGCCCACCGAGATGACCGTGCCGATGGCGATGACCACGAACCCGGCGAACAGCGCCAGCCCGACGGCCAGCATCGAGGGGTGGAGGCGACGGACGGCACGGATCACCGGTGGCGCCTCCCGGCCGACTCCGATCGCAGCGACGGAGGGCGCGTCGTACCGGCGGTGCTCAGGGCCGGCATGCCGTAGGAAGACGGAACTTCGGACGCGCTGAGGGTGGACGCGTCCATCGGTCGCTCAAGAAGATCAGACCAGCTCGATGAGGGCCATCTCGACACCGTCACCGCGACGCGGGCCGAGGCGAACGATTCGGGTGTATCCGCCGGGCCGTTCCCGGTACCGCGGGGCGACCTCGTCGAAGAGACGGGTGACCACTTCGGTGTCCTCGATGTCCCGCAGGATCGTGCGCCGATCGTGCAACGAGCCGTTGCGAGCCCGCGTGATCATCTTCTCGGCGTACGGGCGGAGCATCTTCGCCTTGGCGACCGTGGTGGTGACCTTCTCGTCCCAGAACAGCTCCTGCGCCAAGTTGCTCAGGATGTGACGCTGGTGACCGGCCGAGCCGCCGAGACGACGGCCCCTCTTGGGGCTTGGCATCAGGCGGTGACCTCCTGGTCACGCGACACCGCCAGCGACAGGCCGAGCTCATCGAGCTTCGCGGTGACCTCCTCGAGGCTCTTCTGGCCGAAGTTGGTGATGTTGAGCAGGTCCTCTTCGGTCTTGAGGACCAGCTCGCCGACCGTCTGGATCTGGGCGCGTCGCAGGCAGTTCCGGGGGCGCTCGGACAGGTCCAAGGCCTCGATGGGGAGATCGAGGTCGGGCGATGACGACTCGGCGGTCACCACGTCGCCCAACTGGAGCCCGATGCCGTCGCCGAAGTCGGCGAACAGGCTCATGATCTCATTGAGGGTCTTGCCCGCCGACGACACCGCCTCCTTGGGGGTGACCGCACCGTCTGTCGTGACGTCGATGATCAGTTTGTCGAAGTTGGTCATCTGGCCGACCTGGGTGCTGCCGACCGTGTAGGCGACCTTGCGGACCGGGGAGAAGATGGAGTCGATCGGGATGACCCCGATCCCCTCGCCGCGGTTGTTCTTGTCGGCGCTCCGGTAGCCCACGCCCCGCTCGCAGGACATCTCGATCTCGAGCTTGCCGGACGACGACAGGGTGGCGATGTGGTGATCGTCATTCACGATCTCGACGCCGGCCGGCGCCTTGATGTCACCCGCGGTCACGTCACCCTTGCCTCTCGCCGACAGATAGAGCGTCTGTGGGCCGTCGACCTCTACGCGGAGCACGACCTGCTTGAGATTGAGGATGAGGTCGACCACGTCCTCGGTCACCCCAGGCACGGTGGAGAACTCGTGCTGGACGCCCTCGATCCGGACACTGGTGATCGCGGCCCCGGGGATGCGGGACAGCAGGGTGCGGCGGAGGGTGTTGCCGAGGGTGTAGCCGAAGCCTGGCTCGAGCGGCTCGACGAGGAAGCGCGAGCGATTCTCGCCGACTTCCTCTTCCTCGATCTGCGGACGCTGGACGATCAACACGGTCGGCCCCTTACTTCGAGTACAACTCGACGATCAGCTGCTCCTGGACCTGGGTGTCGATCTGCACCCGGTTCGGAAGGCTGGTGATGGTGATCTTGCGCTCATCGGAGTCGACGTCCATCCACTCGGCCCCTGATCGCTGGCCCGCCGTATCGATGGAGTGCTGCACGACGATCAGCTGCCGGCTGCGGTCGAGGATGGCCACCACGTCCCCGGGACGCACCCGGTACGACGGAATGGTGATGCGCCGGCCGTTCACCCGGAAGTGGCCATGGGCAACCAGTTGGCGCGCCTGAGCGCGCGACTCGGCGAAGTGCGCCCGATACACCACGTTGTCCAACCGGCTCTCCAGGATGCGGAGCAGGTTCTCGCCGGTGATGCCCTTCTGGCGGGCGGCCTCTTTGTAGTAGCCGCGAAACTGCTTCTCCAGGACCCCGTAGATGCGGCGCGCCTTCTGCTTCTCCCGCAGCTGGATGAGGTACTGCGTCTCGCGGATGCGGCCTCTTCCGTGCTCGCCCGGGGGGTAGGGCTTGCGTTCGATGGCGCATTTGGAGGACTCGCAGCGGGCACCCTTGAGGAACAGCTTGGTGCGCTCGCGGCGGCACAGCTTGCAGACGGCTCCGGTGTAGCGCGCCATCAGCCGCCCCTCCGGCGCTTCTTGAGGCGAACTCCGTTGTGAGGCATCGGGGTGGCATCCTTGATCCCGGTGACCTCCATGCCCATCGTCTGGAGCGTGCGAATCGCCGTCTCGCGGCCCGACCCCGAGCCGCGCACGATCACGTCAACCTTGCGCATGCCGTACTCACCGGCCCGACGGGCGGCTTGCTCCGCCGCCACCTGGGCGGCGTAGGGAGTGGACTTGCGCGAGCCCTTGAACCCCACCGTGCCACCGGAGGTCCACACGAGCGTGTTGCCGTCCTGGTCGGTGATGTTGATGATCGTGTTGTTGAAACTGGCGGTGATGTGCGCTTCGCCGTGGAGGATGTTCCTCCGTTCCCGGCGCCGCGGCTTCTTCTTATCGGCCAAAACGCTCCCCTATGACTTGGCGACCTTCTTCTTGCCCGCGATCGCCCGGCGGGGGCCCTTGCGGGTACGTGCGTTGGTGTGGGTCCGCTGACCACGGACCGGCAGACCCCGGCGGTGGCGAGCACCCTGATAGGTACCGATCTCCACCTTGCGCTTGATGTTCTGGGCGACCTCGCGGCGCAGATCGCCTTCGACGCGGTAGTTGGCATCGATGAACTGGCGGATCTTCGTGACCTCGTCGTCGGTCAGGTCACGGACCTTGGTGTTCGGGTCAATGTCGAGGGACACACAGATGTCTCGTGCGCGGCTCCTCCCCATCCCGAAGATGTAGGTGAGGCCGATCTCGACTCTCTTGTCCCGGGGGAGGTCAACCCCTGAAATACGCGCCATTCGTCACCCCTGTCGCTGCTTGTGCCGCGGATTCGAGCAGATGACCCAGACTCGACCGCTGCGCCGGATGATGCGGCACTTCTCACACATCTTCTTCGTGCTCGGTCGTACCTTCACCGGTCGTCTCTCCTGTTGGCGGACGGGTCGGGCACGACGGCCACCCACCGGGTGGGCTCCGAGGACCCGACGACGGTCGCCGAAATCGCTACGTCGTCAGCGGTTCTGACGGGACAATGCCTGTAAACACACCAAATCAGCCCCGAAGGGGCGGACCACAAGAGTAACGCAGCCCCGGGACCAGGACAAGTTGACGAAAACGCCTCCGGCCGGGCCGCACCGTTCGATGACGCCCCGAGGGTCAGGCGGGGTACCTCTACGGGAGCGTCAGCACCTGCGGTCCGTCGGGTGTGATGGCGATGGTGTGCTCGAAATGGGCGCACAACGACCCGTCGGCGGTGACCACCGTCCAGCCGTCGTCGAGTACCCGAGTGGCGGGTCCCCCGGCGTTGAACATGGGCTCGATGCAGATCGCCATCCCGGGACGCAGCCTCATCCCCTTGCCGGGCCGGCCGTAATTGGGCACCTGGGGATCCTCGTGCATCTGGAGGCCGATCCCGTGGCCGGTGTACTCCCTGACCACTCCATACCCCTGCGTGGCGGCAACCTCGCTGATGGCGTGCCCGACGTCTCCGAGCCGGACCCCGGGGGCGCAGCACTCGATCCCGACCAGCAACGCCCTTTCGGTCACCTCCATGAGCGTGTGCGTCTCACCGGGTACCTCCCCGATCGCGAACGTGATGGCCGCATCAGCGTGCCACCCCTGATGGATCGCCCCCGCATCCACCGACAGGATGTCGCCCTCCTTGAGCGCCCGCTCCGAGGGGATGCCGTGAACGAGCTCCTCGTTGACCGACAGGCATGTGTTCGCCGGGAACCCGTGGTAGTTGAGGAAGTTGGGCACGCAGTCGCCGTCACCGATGATGCGCGCGGCGACCCGGTCCAGCTCCAGCAGGGTCACACCCGGGGCGGCCGTATCGCGCAGCGCGACGAGTATCTCGGCGACGACCCGACCGGCGTGACGCATCTTGGCGAACTCGTCCACCGTCTTGATGGTGATCACGACGCGAGCACCGCGACGATCCGGGCGAGCACCTCGCCCACCCCGCCCACACCCTCGACCGGGCGGACCAACCCGCGCCGCTCGTAAAAGTCGATGAGAGGCGCCGTCTGCTCCCGGTACACGGCCAATCGGTTGCGGACTGTCTCTTCGGTGTCATCACTGCGCCCCCGCAGCATGATGCGCTGGACAGCCTCGTCCTCAGGGACGTCGATCGTGATCACCGCGTCCAGGCCGGCACCACCGAGTACGCCGTCGAGGGCCTCGGCCTGGGCGCGAGTGCGAGGGAACCCGTCGAGCAGGAAGCCGCAGGCTGCGTCGGGGGCATTCAGGCGTTCCCGGACCATGGCGATGACGATGTCGTCGGGAACCAGGTCACCGGCATCCATGATCGCCTTGGCCCTCACCCCGAGGCCGGTCCCCCGGCCGACGTGGTCCCGCAGCATCTCGCCTGTCGAGACGTGGGGTATCCCGATCGCCTTGCACAGCACGTCGGCCTGGGTGCCCTTGCCGGCACCGGGGGGACCGACGATGAGGAGGCGGCGGCCCATCAGGGAAGCCTCGCAACTCGCAATTCGCAATTGGCAATTCGACGGATCGACGAGGGACGGGGACGTCTGATTCCAACGGGCAACTGGTAACTGGGAACTGGCAACCGGCGCGCAGCGCCACGCCTCACGTCAAGAACCCCTCGTAATTGCGCATCATCAGCTGGCTCTCGACCTGTTTCATCGTCTCCAAGGCAACGCCGACGACGATGAGAATCGAGATGCCGGAGAACCCCAGCGACAGGTTGAAGTAGATGGCGACGATCGAGGGCAGCACCGCCACCACGGCCAGGAACAGCGAACCGGGCAGGGTGATGCGGCTGAGGATGTGCTCCAAATGGTTGGTGGTGGCCGATCCCGGGCGAATGCCGGGGATGAACCCGCCCTGGCGCTGGATCATGTCGGACTGGCGCGCTGGGTCGAACTGGATCGCGGTGTAGAAGTACGTGAAGAACACGATGAGCAGCCCGAACAGGATGACGTACCACCAGGTCTGGGCACTGACGAGGTTGCCGTCGATGAAACGGCGGATCGGCCCGAAGAACCAGTTGTCGCTTGGGATCGACGATGCCACCAGCGCCGGGAAGTAGAGGACGCTGGAGGCGAAGATCACCGGGATCACGCCGGCCGTGTTCACCTTCAGGGGGATGTAAGTGCTCTGCCCGCCGAGCATGCGGCGGCCGCGGATTCGCTTGGAGAACTGGATCGGGATCCTCCGCTGACCCTGGTCGATGAAGATGATCCCGGCGGTGAGCAACACGAACAGCGCCGCCACGCCGACGAACTTGGCGTTGGCGTAGCCGCCGGCGGAGGTAGCGAGTACGGCGAACTGCGACGGGATGCGGCTCACGATCGCCACGAAGATGATCAACGACATGCCGTTGCCGATGCCGCGCTGGGTGATCAGCTCACCGAGCCACATGATGAATGCGGTACCCGCGGTCAGCGTGATCACCACGATGAGCACGCGGCCCGGGGTGTAGTTGGGGATCAGATCGATCCCGTTGGTGAGCGTCCCCTTGTGGAACAGGTAGGTGAGGCCGGTCGACTGGAGCAGGGCAAGGATGACGGTGACGTACCGGGTCCACTGGGTGATGACCTTGCGCCCCGTCTCCCCTTCGTCCTGCAGCTTCTGGAGGCGGGGGATCACCACGGCCAGCAGCTGCATGATGATCGACGACGTGATGTACGGCATGATCCCGAGGGAGAACACCGAGAATGCCGCCAGTGCACCGCCGGAGAACAGGTTGAGTAGTCCCACGATGCCCGCCGACTCCGCCTGATCGGCGAACTGCTTCACCGCGTCGATGCTCACGCCCGGCACCGGGATGGCGGCACCCAGCCGATACACGGCAAAGATGAACAGCGTGAACAGCACCTTGTTCCGGAGGTCCCGGATCCGGAACATGTTGCGGAAGACGGAAAGCATTGGCGGTTAGACCCCTCGAGAGTGCTTGGACTCTATCCGGCCTGCGGCCAGAGCTTCCAGCTTCCAGCTTCCAGCCCAGCGCGACTCTTGCTGGTGGCTGGTAGCCGGTAGCTGGTAGCTGTTCATTCGATCACTTCCACGGTGCCGCCGGCGGCCTGGATGCGCTCGACGGCACCGACGCTGAACGCATGGGCGCGCACCGTGAGCTCCTTGTCGATCGCGCCTTCGCCGAGCACCTTCACCTTGCCGCGGCTCTTGATGAGGCCGGCGGCGCGCAGCTCTTCGGGCCCGACCACCGAGCCCTTGCGGAAGCCGTTGAGCCTCTCCACGTTCACCACGACGTAGGTGATCTTGTTGCGGTTCTTGAAGCCCTTGAGCTTGGGAAGCCGGCGGTAGATCGGCATCTGCCCGCCCTCGAACCACGCGGGCACCTGCGTCCGCGCCCCCGACCCCTTGGTGCCGCGGCCGGCGGTCTTGCCGCCCTTGCCGCCCTCGCCGCGGCCGACGCGGTTGCGCCTCGTCTTGGAGCCGGGCGACGGCTTGAGGTGATGCAGCTTCATACGTCCTCGATCTTGACGAGGTGCGCCACCTGAGCGAGCACGCCGCGCAGCTGCGCGCTGTCGGGGCGCTCGGTGGCCTGGTTGATCTTGCGCAGACCGAGGGTGCGCACCGCAGCGCGCGTCTTCGGCTTCTCACCGATCGGGCTCCGCACCAGTGTGATCTTGAGTATGCGGTCAGGGGCCATGGGGAATCGTCTCCGTCAGGATCCGGGCCTGGCGGCCCGTCCCAGTTCGGCGGTGCGGTAGGCGGCGAGGAGGGCAGGCGGCGTGACCTCCTCCGCAGTCTTCCCACGCCGCTTGGCCACGACATCGGGGCGGTGCTGGCTCATCAGGGCGTCCATGGTCGCCTTGGCGACGTTCACGTGGGTGGGCGAACCGAGCGATTTGGCGAGCACGTCCCGGATGCCGGCGGCCTCGAGGATCTGGCGGACCGCTCCCCCGGCGATCACGCCGGTGCCGGGAGCGGCGGGCTTGATGAGCACGCGCGATGCCCCCTGCTGGCCGATGGTCGAGTGCACGATCGTCGTGCCCGCCATCGGCACCGGCTTCATCGCCTTGCGAGCGACCTGGAACCCCTTCTCGATCGCGGACGGGACTTCCTTCGCCTTGCCGTACCCAATGCCGACACGGCCGTTGCCGTCACCGACGGCGACGAGCGCGGTGAACGAGAACCGCCGGCCACCCTGGACGACTTTCGCCACGCGGTTGATGTGGATCACGCGCTCGTCGAACTGGGGGCCCTCGGTCGCCCGGGGCTCACGGCCCCTGCTGCTGTCTCTCCTGGACGTCAAAACTCCAACCCTCCCTCGCGGGCCGCATCGGCCAGCGCCTTGACTCGGCCGTGGTAGCGGAACCCGCCCCGGTCGAAGACGACCGAGGACACCCCGGCCTCTTTCGCCCGCACGGCCACGAGCTTGCCGACTTCGGCCGCGGTCTCGACCGTGAGCGTTCGCTCACGCAGCGCGGCCTCCTGTGACGAGGCCGCGGCGACCGTGTGGCCGGCGGCATCGTCGATGACCTGAGCGTAGATGTAGCGGTTGCTCTTGTAGATCGCCAGCCGGGGACGAGTGGCGCTCCCCCGGAGCGCGCGCCGCACACTCCGATGCCGCCGACGGCGAGCCTCGTTACGCGAGCCCCTCATCGGGCCACCCCCGACTTCCCGGCCTTGCGGCGCACGAACTCCTCGACGTACCTGATCCCTTTGCCCTTGTAGGGCTCCGGGGGTCGGACACCCCTGATGTCGGCGGCCACCTGGCCGACCAGCTCCTTGTCGATTCCCCGCACCATGATCTTGGTCGGCTCGGGCACCTCGAAGGTGATGCCTTCGGGCGCTTCCACCTTCACCGGATGCGAGAACCCCACCAGCAGCTCCAGGGTGGTGCCCTGCAGGCTCGCCCGATAGCCGACGCCGACGCATTGCAGTTCCTTCTGGAAACCCTGGGACACGCCGACGACCATGTTGTTGAGCAGCGCTCGGCTGAGACCGTGCAGGGCGCGCGACTCCCGAGCGTCGTCCCGACGGGCGACCGAGACCACCCCGTCGTCGAGGCTGAAGCTCACCCGGTCGCTGAACATCCGAAACAGCGAACCCTTCGATCCGCGTACGGTGACAGCGGGGCCGTCGATCGACACATCGACCCCTAAGGGGAGCTTGATGGGGGCAAGGCCGATCCGGCTCATCACCACACCTCGCAGACGATCTCACCGCCGAGGCGGCGGCGGCGCGCCTCGCGGTCGGGGAGCAATCCCTGGGAGGTCGACACCACGGCCACGCCGAGGCCACCGTTCACCCGGGGGAGGTCGGCGGCCGCGGTGTACACCCGCTTGCCGGGCCGCGACACGCGGCGCACTCCCTCGAGCACGCGGCGGCGGTTGGGGGCGTAGCGCAGCGTGACCTCGAGGGTCTTGTGGCTCCCGGAGGCTTTCACCTCGTACCCGTCGATGTAACCCTCGGAGGCGAGGATCCTGGCGATCTCCTCCTTGAGCCGCGACGACGGCATGGACACCCGCTCGTGCAGCGCCAGGTTGGCGTTGCGAATGCGGGTGAGCATGTCGGAGACGGGGTCGGTCATCATCGCTACCACGAGGCCTTTCTCACACCGGGGAGCTCACCGCGATGGGCCAGCTCGCGCATGCAGATGCGGCACATGCCGAACTTGCGGATGAAGGCGCGGGCACGCCCACACCGGCCGCAGCGGTGGTAACCACGCACCTTGAACTTCGGGGTCTGGTTGGACTTGAAGACCAGGGACTTCTTTGCCATCACACACCTGCCTGTTGGGTCTGGGCGGCACGGCGGAACGGGAACCCGAACGCCTCGAGCAGGGCACGCCCGCCCTCGTCGTCCTTCGCCGTCGTGCAAATGGTGATGTCCATCCCGCGCACCTTGGCCACCTTGTCGAAGTCGATCTCGGGGAAGATGAGCTGTTCGGTGACACCGAACGTGAAGTTTCCCCGGCCGTCGAACGACCGGGGGTTGAGCCCGCGGAAGTCGCGGATCCGGGGGATCGCCACGGCGATGAGCCTGTCGAAGAACTCCCACATCCGGTCGCCGCGCAGGGTCACCGAGGCGCCGATCGGCATGCCCTCACGGAGCTTGAAGTTGGCGACCGATTTGCGTGCCCGGTTCACCCGCGGCTTCTGGCCGGCGATGATCGCCAGGTCGCCCAGAGCGGCATCGACGACACCCTTGTCGTTGATGGCCTCTCCCAGGCCCATGTTGATGACGATCTTGGAGAGCCGGGGGACCTCCATGGCGTTGCTCACCCCGAGCCGATCGCGCACTTCGGCGAAGATGCGGTCGCGGTAGGCCTGCTTGAGGCGCGGGTTCACAGGTCACCTCCGCATCTCACGCACACCCGCCGCTTGTGCCCATCGGCGTCGAACCTCTGCCCGATCCTCGTCGGCCCGCACGTCGGGCACAGGATCATGACGTTCGAGGCGTCGATGGGCATGTCCTTGTCCACGATGCCGCCCTGCATGGTCTTCCCGCGCGGCTTGGTGTGGCGTTTGGCCGTGGCGACACCCTCGACGATGATCTTGCCTTTGCGGGGGAAGACGTGCGCCACGCGGGACTCCCTGCCGGCGTCCTTGCCGGACACGACCTTGACCCGATCCCCGGTGCGGAGCTCCATCACAACACCTCCGGGGCGAGTGAGACGATCCGCATGAACTTCTTGTCGCGCAGCTCGCGTCCAACCGGCCCGAAGATCCGGGTGCCCCGCGGCTGCTGCTGGTCGTTGATGATCACGCAGGCATTGTCGTCGAACCGGATGTAGGTCCCGTCCGAGCGACGCTTCTCCTTGTGGGTGCGCACCACGACCGCCTTGACCACCTCACCGCGCTTGACCGTCCCGCCGGGGATGGCGTCCTTCACCGAGGCGACGATGATGTCGCCGATCCCCGCATAGCGGCGGCCGGAGCCGCCGAGTACGCGGATGCAGAGGACTTCCTTCGCCCCGGTGTTGTCCGCCACCTTGAGCCGGCTCTCCTGGGCGATCATCGGGCACGCTCCACGATCTCAACCACGCGCCAGCGCTTCGTCTTGGACAGGGGCCGGGTCTCCATCACCTTCACGGTGTCACCCTTGCGGGCGTCGTTTTGCTCGTCGTGGGCGTGGAGACGCGTCGTCGAACGAACGGTCTTGCGGTAAACCCGGTGACGCACCACGCCACTGATCTCCACCGTCACCGTCTTGTTGCGGGCGTCGGACACAACCACCCCGGTGCGCACCTTGCGGGGGCCGCGCTCAGTCATCTGCCTCGACCTCCGTCGCGTAGTACGCCTCGATCTCCTGCTCGCGCATGATGGTGGCGATCCGAGCCACCTCGCGGCGAACCGCCCGCAGCCGCGCGGTGTTGTCCAGCTGGTTGGTGGCGACCTGAAAGCGGAGGTTGAACAGCTCCTCTTTCGCTGACCCGAGCTTGTCCTTGAGCTCGTCGTAGGTCAGATCGCGCAGATCGGCCGGCTTCACAGCTCTTCTCTCCTCACGAACTTGGTCTTGATCGGAAGCTTGTGCCCGGCGAGCCTCATGGCTTCGCGGGCGAGGTCCTCGGTGACCCCGGACAACTCGAACATCACCCGGCCCGGTTTGACAACGGCTACCCAGAACTCCGGGTTGCCCTTGCCCGAGCCCATCCGGGTCTCGGCCGGTTTCTGTGTCACCGGCTTGTCCGGGAAGATGTTGATCCACACCTTCCCGCCACGCTTGATCTTGCGAGTCATGGCGATGCGGGCCGCCTCGATCTGGCGAGCCGTGATCCACCCCGGCTCCACGCTCTGCAGGCCGAAATCGCCGAACACGACCGAGGTGCCGCCCTTGGCATTGCCGCGCATGTTGCCGCGTTGCTGCTTGCGCCAGGCGACGCGCTTGGGCATCAACATCATGCCTCCCCGTTCCCGGACTCGACGTCACCGGGAGCGGGGGCGACGGGTTCCTGGTCGGCGACGACATCGAGCGTCTCGGAGGCGACCACCCGCTCCTCCTCGAATTCGGACAGTGCCGATCCGGCATCGACGCGACGCCCGCCACCCGCCTCGACCAGGCGCTTGCCGCCCCCGGCCTCGACCAGGCGCTTGCCGCCCCCGGCCTCGATCAACCCGCGCGGCTTTTCGCCGGCGGCCTTCTCGGCACGAGCCTTGGCCGGAGCGCGCCGCGACGACGGGCCACCGGTGGCCAGCGCCGCTTCGGCGGCGATCTTCTCCCGCGTCGCCGAGAGCGAAGGCACCACGTCGCCCTTGTAGACCCACACCTTCACCCCGATCGCCCCCACCGTCGTCCGCGCGGTGGACACACCAAAGTCGACGTCGGCGCGCAGCGTGTGCAGGGGCACCCGGCCCTCCCGGTACCACTCGCGCCTCCCCATGTCGGCGCCGCCGAGGCGGCCGGAGCACTGCACCCGGACGCCTTGGGCGCCGGCCTTCATGGCGGTCTGCACGGCGCGCTTCATGGCGCGGCGGAACGACACTCGGCCCTGAAGCTGATCGGCGATGCCCCGGGCGAGAAGCATGGCGTCGGTCTCCGGATCCTGCACCTCGATCACGTTGATCTTGATCTCACGGTCGGTGAGCTTCTCGAGCATCGTGCGCAGCCGGTCGACCTCGGTGCCGCTTCGCCCGATCACGACGCCGGGGCGTGCCGTGTGGATGTCCACCTGCACCTTCTTGTCCCCGATGCGCTCGATCTCGATCCGGGAGAGCGCGCCGCGAACCAGCTCGTCGGTGAGCATCTTGCGGATCCGGGCGTCCTCGAGCACCTGCTTCGCATAGTCCTTCTCGCTGTACCAGCGCGACTTCCAGTCGGTGACGATGCCGAGGCGCAACCCGTACGGGTGGATCTTCTGGCCCATTACTCAGTGCCTTCCTCATCACGCTCATCACCAACCACGATCGTGATGTGGCTGGTGCGCTTCAGAATCTGTGCCGCCCGTCCCCGGGCCCGAGCCTTGAACCGCTTCAATGTCGGGCCCTCGTCGGCGAAGGCAGCGACCACCCGCAGTTCCTCCGCGTCGAGCGAGTGGTTGTGCGATGCATTCGCCACCGCCGACTCGAGCACCTTCGCCACCGTCGACGACGCCCGGCGGTTGGTGAATGAGAGCACGTGCCGGGCCTCCTCGACGGGCAGGCCGCGGACGAGGTCGAGTACCTGACGCACCTTGGTCGGCGCGTGGTGGACGTGCGTGGCGCTGGCTCGGACGTTCATGGTGCTGGTGTCATCTTCTTGGCGGCGCGTTCGCCGGCGCTGGAGTGACCGCGAAACGTGCGGGTGGGAGCGAACTCGCCGAGCTTGTGGCCGACCATCGACTCGGTCACGTACACGGGAACGTGCTTGCGGCCGTCGTGGACGGCCAGGGTCTGGCCCACCATCTCCGGGAGAATCGTGGACCGGCGGCTCCACGTGCGGATCACCCTCTTGTCGCCGGTCTTGGCACCGCGCTCCACCTTGGCGAGGAGATGCTCGTCCACGAACGGCCCCTTCTTCAACGAGCGGGACATGCGCCCTCCTTCCGGCTCACCGGCGACGACCACGGCGATCCGAAGCGCGGCGCATCGATCCGGAGGACCGGCTGCCGGCCGCAGGTGACGCCCGTGAGCGGCATGCTCACCATCAGCTCCTCTCACCCTTCTTGGTCCGGCGACGCACGATCATGCGGCCGCTCGCCTTCTTCTTCTTGCGGGTCCGGCCCTCAGGCTTGCCCCACGGGCTCACCGGGTGCCGGCCGCCGCTGGCCTTGCCTTCACCACCGCCCAGCGGATGGTCGACCGGGTTCATGGCCACACCACGGCTCTGCGGCCGCACGCCCTTCCATCTGGCGTGGCCCGCCTTGCCGCTCTTGGTGAGCTCGGCCTCGGGGTTGCCGACCTGGCCGATCGTTGCCCGACAGTTCAACGGGACGTTGCGCATCTCGCCCGACGGAAGCCGTAGCAAGGCGAGGTCGCCCTCCTTGGCCACCAACTGGATCGCGGTGCCGGCGGAGCGCCCGAGCTTGGCGCCGCCGCCCGGCCGCAACTCGACGGCGTGGACGTTGGTGCCCGCCGGGACGTTACGCAGCGGCATCGCGTTGCCGGGCTTGATCTCGGCACCGGCTCCCGACTCGACGAGGTCGCCGACCGCGAGCCGCAGCGGGGCGAGGATGTATCGCTTCTCCCCGTCGCGGTAATGCAGCAGGGCGATTCGGGCGTTGCGATTCGGGTCGTACTCGATCGACGCGACCTTCGCCGGGATCCCGTCCTTGTCACGCCGGAAGTCGATGCGCCGGAAGCGGCGCTTGTGGCCAGCGCCGCGGTGGCGGGACGTGATCCGCCCGTGGACATTGCGGCCACCGGTCGACGGGCGCGGGTCGAGGAGGCTCTTCTCCGGCTCGGACTTCGTGATCTCGGCGAAGTCCGAGACCGTGCGGAACCGCCGGCCGGCCGACGTGGGCTTGTACTTCTTCACTGCCATCAGGAGGCCTCCGGCTGGGCTTCCAGCTTCCAGCTTCCAGCTTCCAGCAAGAAGTGGGTCTGGCTGGTGGCTGGTGACTGGTGACTGGCAGCCCCTGCGACGAGATGGGTGAAGGTGGTGGAAGAAGTCATGTCAAACTCCGAAGATGTCGATCTCGTCGCCGGCGGCCAGCGTCACCAGGGCCCGCTTCACGTTCGACCGAACGCCGAACAGGTAGCCGGTCCTCTTGCGCTTGCCCTTGCGGTTGATCGTGTTCACCCGGACGACCTTCACCCCGAAGATCGACTCCACCGCCTGGCGGATCTCGGTCTTGGTCGACCGGCGGTCGACGCGGAACGTGTAGGTGTTCGACACCTCGATCAGGTCGTACGACTTCTCGGACACGACCGGCTCGATGATGAGGTCGCGCGGACTCTTCATGCCGCCCCCTCGTCATCGCGGACGAAGTCGTCGGCCGCAACCTCGAATGCCGAGGTCCCGACCATCGCGACGGTGTCGCTGCTGAAGATCACGGTCGCCGCCCACAAGACGTCGTAGGCGTTGAGCTGAGTGGTGGTGACCACGTTGACGGTCGGGAGGTTGCGCACCGCCCGCTCGACCAGGCGGTCCGAACGGCCGATGACGAAGAGCGTCTTTCCGGTGACGCCCATGGCCTCGAGCATCCTGACCGCCCGCCGGGTCTTGGGAGCGTCCCAGTCGTCGTACGAGGACACCACGCGGATCTCTCCATCGGCCGCCCGGGTGGACAGCGCGCTGTAGAGGGCGAGGCGGCGCATCTTCTTGGGGGTGCGTTGGGCGTAGTCGCGGGGGCGGGGGCCGTGGACCACGCCGCCATGGCGCCATTGCGGGGCGCGGGTGGATCCCTGGCGGGCGCGGCCGAGGCCCTTCTGCCGCCATGGCTTCTTCCCGCCGCCACTCACCTCGGCGCGGGTCTTGGTCTTGGACGTGCCGCTGCGGGCCGCGGCGAGCTGGGCCGTCACCACCTGGTGCATGACGGAGACGTTGGGCTCAACGCCGAAGATCGCGGCGTTGAGTGCCATCTCCCCGGTCTGGTTCCCGGACGAGTCATAGACGCGAGCCTTGGGTGCTTCAGCCACCGGCCTTCACCGCCTCTCGCACCAACACGACCGAGCCCGCAGCACCGGGAACGGCGCCCCGGAGCATGAGGATCCCTCGGCCGGCATCGACGTCGACGACCTCGAGGTTGAGCACGGTGGTCTTCTCGCCGCCCATCCGGCCGGCCATGCGCATGCCCTTGAACACCCGCGATGGGGTGGCGCACGCTCCGATCGAGCCAGGTGCGCGATGGACGCGATGGGCCCCGTGGCTGTCGCCCTGCCCGGCGAAGTTGTGCCGCTTGATCACGCCTTCGAAGCCCTTGCCGCGGCTCACCCCGGCGACGTCGGCGAGCCCACCCTTGGTGAGGACGTCGGCGATGGAGATCTCCTGGCCCAGCTTGTAGGCATTTGGGTCGTCGACGCGGAGCTCGACGAGGTGACGGTGGGGGGTGACGCCGGCGCGGGCGAAGTGGCCGGCCATCGGCTTGTTGATCTTGTTGGCGGGAAGCTCGCGGTAGGCGATCTGGATGGCGGCGTACCCGTCGGTCTCGGGACGCTTGATCTGCACGACGCGGCAGGGCCCGGCCTTGATGACGGTCACGGGCACGGCCTGGGACTCGTCGTCGAAGACCTGGGTCATACCCAGCTTCTCGCCGAGGATCGCCTTCACGTCTTGATCTCCACTTCCACCCCGGCCGGCAGATCGAGGCGCATCAACGAGTCCACGGTCTTGGCTGTGGGCTCGAGGATGTCGAGCAGGCGCTTGTGGATGCGCATTTCGAAATGCTCACGAGAGTCCTTGTGGACGTGGGGGCCGCGGATCACGGTGTAGCGATGGATCTCGGTGGGCA